>DAICYU010000265.1 GCA_027311485.1 Acetobacteraceae bacterium | reverse complement strand
CTCTCGTCTCCAACGACAGTAGGGTCTGCTCAGCCTGCAGTGCGGCCGTTTGCGACACCACCACTTCCAGATAGCTGGTCGCACCGTCGCGGTACAGGCTCATGGACATGTCCGCCGCACGTTGTGCCGATTGCGCCGCCGCCCGTTCCTGCTTCAGTTCCTGCGCCAGGATGCGCAGGTTGGACAAGCTGTCCTCCACCTGCTGGAACGCCGTCAGCACCACCGAGCGATACGCTTCACCCGCCTCACGGAAGGTCGCTTTGGCAGCCTCTTCCTGCGCCTGCAGCAGTCCGCCTTCAAAGATCGGCATGGCCAGCTGCGGCCCGACCGTCCAGAACGTATATGGCGTGCTTAGCAACGCGAGTTCGCCAGTGTTCTGGTATCCGAACAGGGCGCTCAGGCTGATATCCGGATAGAACGCCGCCTTTGCCACGCCAACCAGCGAATTCGCCGACGCCACCCGCCGTTCGGCCGCGGCAATATCCGGCCGCCGCTGCAGCAACGTCGAGGGCACACCGGTCGGGATGTTCGGGACGGGGATTTGCTTCACCTGCGCCGGCAGGGAGAAGGATGACGCCGGGACACCAATCAGGCTTGCGATAGCATGCTCATACAGCGCCCGTTGCGCAGCCACGTCAGTTTCCGCCGCCTGCGCGGACTGCAACTGATCCTGTGCCCGTGCGACGTCCAGCCCCGAGGAGATCCGTCCGGAATACCGCGCCTGCGTCACGGCAAGCGCCTTGTCGTACACCTTCACGGTCTGCGCGAGCAGTTTCTCCTGCGCATCCAGGCCACGCAGGGTGACATAGTCGTTGGCCAGTTCCGCATGCATGCTCAGCCGGATCGTCGCCAGATCGGCGGCACTCGCCTGCGCAGCCTCTTTCTGCGCGGCCAGCGTGTTCCGCAGCCGGCCCCAAAGATCCAGATCGTAGCTGACCTGAACATCGACGGTGTTGGCCGGATACTGGTTGGGCTGGATCTTATTGCGCAGCGGTCGCCGTTCCGACTGCCGGTTCGTTGTCATGCTGCCGCCAGCGATAACCTGCGGCAGCAACCCGGCCCTGGCTTCCAGCACGTAGGCACGCGCTGCGTCATAGGCGGCAACAGCCTGGGCAATGGTGGGATTATGGCCTTCGATGTAGCCTTCCAGTCGGTTGAGTTCAGAATCGTCGTATGCCGTCCACCAGGGTCCTCGCGGCAGCGTATCGGCAGGATGCGCCACCTGCCACGGTCCGGCCTCCTTGAAGGACGCCGGAATCGCCTGAACCTTCGGCACTTCGTACTTCGGCGCCAGCGAGCAGCCCGTCAGCACCATCAAACCCAGCAGCGTCGTTCCGCGCACAGAGCACCTCATTTGTGCGCCACATCCAGCGGTTTCGTCCCAGCGTCAGCCGTTGCCGTACCGGCCAGCCGAACCGTCTGACCGTTGATGAGTGAGTCGGGCGGGCTGTTGATCACACGGTCGGTCGGCTCGACCCCAGCCAGAACCTCCAGCTCGGTTCCCAGGTCACGTCCAGCTTTAATCGGCTTGATCGCCACCTTTCCATCCGGGCCCACGGTCGCCACCTTCAGGCCGCCCTTGCGGAACAGCAACGCGCTGGTCGGGATGCGCATGACGTTGGGGGCCGGCGGCAAGTTGAATTCCACCTGCGCGAATGTCCCCGGTGTCAGCACCCCGTCCGGGTTCTTGGCGATCAGTTCCACCAGCAAGGTGTTGGACAACGGATCGATCGCACCCGACGTCGTATCAACGGTGGCCGGGAATGTCCGGTCCGGGTATTGCGGCAATGTCAGCGTCGCCTGCATGCCCTGCTTGATACCGCCCGACTGCCTCTGCGGCACCCGCACATACACCCGCATCTCATGCACGTCGGCGACCGAGAACAGTTCGGGGCCGCTCCCGCTGCCCGCATTGATCAGCGCACCCACGTCCGTACGCCGGGCGGTGACGACGCCATCGAAAGGAGCGACGATGCGCTTGAAGTCTTCCAGCGCTTCAAGCCGGGAAACAGCAGCCTCGGCCGCCGTTACCGTCGCCTTCTGTGCCGCCGCGTCGCTGGTCTTGACATCGACTTCCTGGACGGAAACCGCATCCGCCTTCGCCAGCTTCTGCCAGCGCGCCGCCGTCACCTGCGCCAGCTTGTAGTTGGCCTGCGCGACCCCGAGGTCGGCCTTCGCCTTCGCAAGCTCCTGATCCAAATCCGGGGTTTCGATCAGCGCCAACAGGTCTCCCTTGTGGACCTGCGCGCCGATGTCCTTGTACCACATTTTCAGGTAGCCGCTGACCCGGGCATAGATCGGCGCCTGGAAGTAGGCGTCGATGCGGCCGGGCAGATCGATCGTCTGCCCGGTGACGCCACGCACCGGTTTGATAAGCGCCACCGTCGGGACTGCTTCGTCAGCCGTCAACTCCGCCAGTTTGGCGTCGCTGTGGCTGCGATCCATGATGCCGTAGGCAGCCACCAGCGCCGCCGCCGTCAGCGCGCCCAGTCCCACCAGGATCAGACGCCCCTTCCGCACGCGAACCGGCTCAAGCCCATCTTCGGGAGGCTCCCGATGCGGCGGTTCCGTATGCACCGCGGGCGCGGCTTCCACCATTGTATCTGACATGAGAATCTCCGACAAATCAGGCTTTTGAATGAGACAGCTGACCCGAACGGGCGGCGCGCCTTGCCTCCCGCGCATGCACCACGCTGAAGACGACCGGCACGAAGTACAGCGTCGCGCAGGTTGCCACCACCAGGCCGCCGATCACCGCGCGACCGAGCGGCGCGTTCTGCTCGCCACCCTCACCCATTCCCAGTGCCATCGGCGCCATGCCGATGATCATGGCCAGCGCCGTCATGAGAACCGGACGGAACCGGATCAAACCGGCTTCCAGCGCCGCCCGGACCGGACCGTCACCTTCCGCCAGACGTTCCCGCGCGAAGCTGACAACCAGGATACTGTTCGCCGTCGCCACACCCATACACAGGATCGCCCCCGTCAACGCCGGAACGGACAGCGTGGTGTGCGTCATGAACAACATCCAGACGATCCCCGCCAAGGCCCCCGGCAGCGCGGTGATGATGACGAAGGGATCGAGCCATGACTGGAAGTTCACGACGATCAGCAGGTAGATCAGCACGATGGCACCGGCCAAGCCAGCATACAGCTGGAAGAAGGCGGTTTGCATCGTCTCCACCTGCCCGCGCAGCACGACGAAGGACCCTTTCGGCACCTGCCCCTTCATCTGGGCCAGAATTTGCTCGATGTCCGTCGCCACCGCCCCAAGATCCCGCCCTTGGGTGGAGGCATACAGGTCGATCACCGGCTGCACGTTATAGTGTGACACGATCGCGGGGCTGGGTCCCTGGGAAACGGTTGCCAAGGCGCCAAGCAACTGGGTCGACTTGCCGCCCGTGATCGGCAGGTTGTTCAGGTCCGAGATCGAGTCCATCCGATACTGCGGCGTCTGCACGATAATCGGATAGGACACGCCGTTCTTCGGGTTTAGCCAGAACGATGGGTTAACCTGACCACTGCCGGCCAGTGAAGTCAGCAGGCTGGTCGCCACATCGCGCTGGGTCAGCCCAACGGTATTCGCGAAGGACCGGTTGACGTCCACGTTCAGCGTCGGCTGGTTGAACGCCTGCTCCATCCGAAGGTCGGCAACACCCGGCACGTTGCGGATGCGTGCCATCAACTCACTCGCATACTCCCGGTTCGCCTCCTGATTGGGTCCGATCACCTGCACGTCGATCGGCGCCGGCAAGCCAAAGTTCAGGATCTGCGTGATGATGTCCGCAGGCAGGAACGCAAACGTCGTGCCCGGGAACAGGACCGGCAACTGCTTGCGCAGTGTCCGCACATACTCGGCCGTGGGACGATGGTCTTCGTTCAGCGTGATGTAGATGTCGGCGTCCTCCGGACCGATGGTGCCCGAGTTGCCATAGGCGATGTTGATGCCGCTGATCGGCAAGCCGATGTTGTCAACAATCGTGCCCAGGTCCCGTTTCGGAATGATCGTCTTGATGCGATCCTCAATCTGGTTGCAGAGGCGAGCCGTCTCCTCGATCCGCATGCCGGTCAATCCGCGGATATGCAGCTTGATCTGTCCGGCGTCGACCGACGGGAAGAAGTTCTGGCCCAGGTAAGGCGTCAGCCCGAACGATACCACGACGATCACCAGGAACCCGACCATAAACCGGATCGGATTGCCGACGGCCAACCGCAGAAGGTTGAAGTACCGCTGCCGAATGAACAGGAAGACAGCCTCAAACCCCTGCTGGAAGCGGACCAGCGGGTTGCGCGACTTCTTCACGGTCCCGTGCTCGTGCGGCGCGTGTTCCGGCAGCAGGTATTTCGCCATCGTCGGCACCAGGGTGCGCGATAATACGAAAGATGAGACCAGCGCGAAGATGACCGACTCAGCCAGCGGCACGAACAGATAGCGTGCCACACCACTCAATGAGAACATCGGCACGAAGACGATACAGATGCACAGCAGCGACACGAACGCCGGCGTGACGATCTGTCGCGCGCCGTCCATGATTGCATCGGTGATCTTCTTGCCCATCTCCAGATGCCAGTTGATATTTTCGATCGTCACCGTCGCGTCGTCCACCAGGATGCCGACCGCGAGTGCCAGGCCGCCCAGCGTCATGACGTTAATTGTCTCACCGACGATCGATAGCAGCGTGATCGAGGACAGCACCGCCAAAGGGATCGACACGGTGATGATCACCGTCGATCGCCAGCTGCCCAGGAACAGCAGGATCATCAACCCGGTCAGCGCCGCCGCGATCGCGCCTTCGCGGATCACGCCCGAAACCGCCGCCTTCACGAACACCGACTGGTCGCCGATCAGCGTGATGTGCACCCCAGGCGGCAGCGTCGATTCAACCCGAGGCAACAATGCCTTCACGCCGGCGATGATATCCAGGGTGGACGCCGATCCGGCCTTCTGGATCGTCATCATCACCGCCCGTTCGCCGTCCATCCGCACGATGTTCGTCTGCGGCGGGCTGCCGTCATGGACGTAGGCCACATCGTGCACATAAACGATGGTGCCGTTGACCTTCTTGATCGGCAGGTCGTTCAGTTCGGCAATTGCCTGCGGGCTCGCGTTCAGCTGGACGTTGTACTCATACATGCCGACCTTTTCCGTGCCGGCGGGCAGGACCAGGTTCTGGTTGGCGATCGCGGTAACCACGTCCTGCGGCGACAGATGGAGCGCCTGCAGCGCGTGCATGTTCAAATCGACCTGCACCTGTCGGATCTTGCCGCCATAGGGCGACGGGATCGCCGCACCCGCGACAGTCGCCAGCTGCGGCCGTATGAAGTTCTGCGCCAAATCGAACAGTGCCGTTTGGGAGACCGTTTTGCTGGCCAGCGCCAACTGCAGGATCGGGACGCTCGATGCATTGTAACTGAGCACGTATGGTGGCGTGATACCCGGTGGCAGCAGCTTCAGCACCGTCTGCGACGCCGCCGTCACCTGCGCCAGCGCCGAGCTGATATTCACGCTCGGCTGAAAGAATATCTTGACTACGCCATACCCGGGCAACGACTGCGACTCAATGTGCTGGATGTCGTTGACCTGAGTCGTCAGTGTCCGTTCGTAGTAATAAACAACCCGTCCCGACATGTCACCGGGCGGCAGGCCCGTATAGGTCCAGACCACACTGACAACCGGGATTCGGATCGCCGGGAAAATGTCCGTTGGCGTCGTAATGCTGGAGAGAGTCCCGAATATGACAATCAGGATCGCCAGCACAACGAAGGTAAACGGCCGGCTCAGTGCAATACGGACAATCGCCAGCATCTGCTTTTCCTTCTCGATTCAGCTCATATTTCCGAGGACGCCGACACTGCCCGGTCGTCCCGGGCCAAGCGCCTGGTCCTCTGGCGTCCCGGCGGTTTTCACGCCGGGGCGCCGCAGCCAAGATGGGATCCATCGCCTGCCGTCAGGCTCCATCCCGGCGGTCACCGGAACGCTTTCAGGCGGATAGCAGCGGAGTTCGAACAGGCAGCCGGGCTGTGCGTCTTCTACGATTATTTCGAAATCATGCAGCCTCACAATAGCCTGCACGATGCTTAATCCCAGGCCGCTGCCCT
>DAICYU010000264.1 GCA_027311485.1 Acetobacteraceae bacterium | reverse complement strand
GCTGCAGCATTGTCGCAGATGAACGGCACCTTCAGTTGCGCCGCGGTCGCTTCCTCGGCCAGCGCATTGGATGACAGAGAGCCGCCGAGGATAGCGCAAACCCTATTTTCCTGGACCAGCTTCTGCATGTTCTGCGTGGCCGCCTGCGGGGTGGGTTTGTCCAGCCACACCAGTTCGGCAGGCCGGCCCATGATTTCGTTGTTACGCTCCTGCAGCGCGAGATAGCTGCCATTCGCAAGGTATTCAGTCTGACCGGCGATCTGTCCGGTCTTTGCCAGCAGCAGGCCGATGCGGATCGGCTCTGCAGCCCGTGCCACATGGGGCATGGCAAGCGGCGCGGCAATCGTCATGGATGCTCCGGCCAGCACACTGCGGCGTGGAATCAGCAAGCCGCTCCCGGCACCAGTCATGGCGTTTTCCCCTCCGATCTGTTTCTTTTCTCGCCGAGTCGATTAGCCGGTTTCCCGCATGCCGGCAATTCGGGAGCCCGCCCGGGCTCAGCCCGAGCTGGCTGGATTTCCAACTGAATGAAACGCATAGCCGAACCGCACTTCATGCGCAGTCGACCCCGGTAGCAGCCGGAGCATGATTGGCAGCACTGCTATCAGGCCACGGTGCCGTGCCCCCTGCCGCTGTAGTATCTGACGCAGTGCGGCGATCACGTGGGGATCGAAATCAGCAGGAACCGCGCCGGGTGAAAGCGCCAGCAAGCTTCGCCGCCCTGTGTCGGTTCCGACACCGATGAGCCGGTCGGCCAAGGCAGTGCGCAGAGACATGGCATCCCACGACTTGCCGTACGGGAGTTCGAAGCGATTTAGGATGGCGGTGTGGACCGAAACCAACTCGGTCGGCCCGGTAACAATGTCAAACTGGCCGATGGTCAGGGGCGCGGCGGGAATGCTGATCAGGTTCTGCTGCATCGCCAGGCAATGTGCGGCGGCAAAGCCGGCCATGGCATGCAATGAGAAGCCGTTCGCGGCGACGCCTGCCAGCATGGGCGCGAAGGATGGGTGATCGCGCCATGTTGCGTGGAAATGCAGGAAGCCTGTGAGCACCGTCACGGCATAGGCTGTTATGGGGCTCTCCAGGCAGCGCCAGGATGGATCGCGCAGTCGTTGCCGCAGATGGCGGACGGACCAGGCCAGCGCATCCTGCTTCAGTCCCGCCCAGGGATCGGGCGGCGGTTCTGTTGCCAGCGCCGACGTGTCCTGGCCGGCATAGGCCGATGCTTCGTCCAACAGCGCGGCCGACACGCAATACTTATTGCTCGGCGGCGTCCGCGGCTGTTGCGCTGTCAGCCGATCCATTTCCTGCCGGGCGGCAGCGACCAGATAGTCCGGCATCTGTACCGTGTGCGCATCGCCGGGCGCCGGCTTCGCCGCGGCGATCGCGCCGGGACGCCGGACTGATACCGGCGAAGGGGTATCGAGCCTCAGGAAGTCCAGTGCCAGTTCAGGAAGACTCGGATCGTTCGGCGCATCCAGTGCGCCTGGGAAAGCCTCATCCGATGGCTCGAAGCGATGGCGGTCCCGGCTCACGTAGGTCAGTTCGAGGCAATCCGGGATGTCGATGCCGTCAACACGCTGCACGCCGGCAAAATTATTACCATGAACATGCACAACCTGATGCGTCCGGTGCAGCTTCAGGAACAGGCGGTGCGCGCGTTCGCGGAAGGACGGAACACGCAGCAGGCGCAGGCCATGAAACTCCGCCACGATCTGCCGGAACTGCATGAACACGGTGGGATCAAGAACATCGAGCGCATCCCACTCGTGACCCTCGATGTCGATTTTGAGCACCATGTCCGGGCGCTGCTCATCCCCGTTCGACCGGATCAGCGTATCGAGGCGGCGGAGGTCGGGGCTGAGCGTATCGCTGTGCGAGATGCCGGTGCGAATGTGCCGGAACTTCGGATGTGCCGACGGCGCTTCCGGTACGGTGTGGTCGTACTGGTAAACGAAGGCGCCACCCTCCGCCAGCGTCAGGTCCCAGGATACATCGGGACCGATGCCAAGCGAATAGGCCACCTCCACGCCGTCGAAATCATCCAGCATGACATAGCCGCCGTCATGACTGCCGCCGATCCGGCGCTTGGCCAGGCCGACTGCGGCTTGGGGCCGCAGCAACTGCAGTGTCGTCAGGATGGAAGCCTGGGCCTCGGTCGTGTGGGTCGCGGCTTCGATGGGCTGACGATGTTCGGCTGATCGGGATGGATGATTTCGACCTTTGGCCATTTCGGTATCAGATTTCCATGAACACCGTTTCTGCGTCGCCCTGAAGACGGATGTCTAGATGCCAAGTATCGAGTGCGACTTTGCGGGCAATCAGCGTGCTGCGACGCGCTTCGTTCTCGATCAGCGACAGGACGGGATCGGTTTCGTTCAGCAGTTCATCCTGGAAATAAAGCCGGGTTGTCAGCCCATTGAGTAACCCGCGCGCCAGAATGGTTATCGCGACATGCGGCGCCTGCTGCGCATTGCCGGGGCCGGGAACCGGGCCGGGCTTCAGCGTGACAAACCGGAACGATCCCGCTGGGTCGGTGCGGCAGCGGCCAAAGGCGGGGAAACTATCGGACACCTCGGGGCTGGACTGCCAGATTTCGATTGCTGCGTCGCTGACCGGTGCCGCTGCGCCGTCCGTGACGGTCCCGGTCAGTACAATCCGCTCGCCCTGTGCGCCGAAGCGGGTCAGGTCTGCCCAGATTGGGTCCTCGATCAGATGCCAATAAGGGCCGATCGTCTGGTTCGCGGTCGCGGTGGACATATCAGGCGCTCTCCAACGGCGTTGCGTTGCGGCCGCGCAGGACAAAGTCGAAACGATAGCCGAGCGCCCATTCCGGAGACGTGATGTCGAGGTCGAACGTGGCGATCAGGCGCTCACGTGCGGCCGTGTCGGGAACCGAAAGATAGATCGGGTCAAGGGCCAGCAGCGGATCGCCAGGGAAATACATCTGGGTGATCAGCCGTTGGGCAAAACCGTCGCCGAACAGGGAATAATGGATGTGGTTCGGCCGCCAGGCATTATAGTGGTCGCGCCACGGGTAGGCGCCCGGCTTTATGCTGATGAACTGGTACCAGCCCTCGGCATCGGTGAACACCCTGCCATTGCCATGGAAGTTGGGGTCCAGTGGCGCGTCATGTTGATCGCCCGGATGGTCGTAACGGCCCGCGGCATTGGCCTGCCAGATCTCGATCATCGTGTGCGGGATCGCTCGGCCGCTTTCATCGACCACACGTCCGCGCACGATAATTCGTTCCCCCTGAGCCTGCCTGCCGTTCATCACCGACAGATCCGGTATGGCGGCGAACCGTGCGGCGGTGAACGCGGGGCCGGTTGCCTCGGTGATTGTGTGCGGGATGCGCAGAGCGGCCTGCTTCGGATGCCGCAACAAAGTACTGCCGTAACTGGGCGTGTTGTTCGCCGGTTGCGAGCCGTCCGTAACCGGGCGGAACGGGGCGGTTTCGATTGTCATGCTCCCTCCTGCTGGCTGGCTTGTGGTGCCCGATGACAGGGATAGCACAGGTCCAAACCGGTTCGCGAAGGATCAGCCCGGTTGCGGGCCGTCGTAGCCTTCGATGATCAGCAGGTCGGCTTCCGAATGCCCCTCGCGGAGCGCCTTTGCGGCGGCGTATTCCGGGGAATGGTAGCAGGCGAGGGCTGTTTCGTAGTCCTTGAACTCCAGGACCACGTTCCGCGACCTGGGCGTGCCTTCGGGCGACTCGAACCGGCCACCGCGCACCACGAAACGGGCACCGTATTTGCTGAATGCCGCAGCGTTTGCGGCAACATATTTCTGATAGCCCTCGGGATTGCTGACATCGACGCGGGCGATCCAGTAGCCTTTCACCATCGTTCCTCTCCGCTGCGTATGCCGTCCTAGCTGACTGGCTTGTCGTGAAGCATGGCTGATAGCACCGGTTCCATTGCACGCGCCATTGCGGCCTGTGCCTGGGCTGTTGGGTGCAACAGCGGCTCCGGTGGCGTCAGATGGCCGTCGAGAAATGCATCGCGGTCCAGTTTGCCGTCGCGCATGAAGACATGCGTGACGTCCAGGAAGGTAACGGGTTGGCCTTCGTGATAGGGCGGCGTAGGATATTTGGCGGCCAAGGCGCGATTGATGTGAATCGTGGACTCGCTGACCCAGGACGAACGGTCAGATGGCAGGACGCTGAGCAGCAGGATCCGGGTTGCCGGCAAGCGATGGCGCAACTCCGATATAATCGTGTCGATTCCCATGACAGTGTCGTCCGCCGACCAGTGAACACGACCGAGATTGTTGGCCCCGATCAGTATCACGGCAGCGCGGGGGGCGATGCCGGCGACCTCCCCGTTGCGGATGCGCCAAATCAGGCTGGCGGTTGTGTCACCCTTGAACCCCAGGTTGACAGCATTGCGCAGGCCGTAGAAGCGCTGCCATTCGGGAGCGAAGTCCTGCCAGGCCGGCGGACCGGAGCGTTCCCAGTTCTGCGTGATGGAATCGCCCAGGAAAATCAGTTGGGGACGCTTTTGTTCAAGTTCGCGCAATTTGGCCTGGTGTCGTTCGCGCCACCAGGGCAGGTCGGTGCGGGCGATTGGCACCGTAGCCAGGATCGTGCGGGCACGAGCGGCGAGCGGAGTCATCGAGGCAATGACCGCGCAGGAAAACAGCCGGCGGGAAATATGCATTACGCGCCTTATCGGTGAAGTAAGCGGGGCGGTGACTGTCCTAGCCGAATGCGCGGCGCGCCGGAATTAAATCGGCATCAGACTACGATATGACGCTGCGACCAGCTCTTGCCGTCGTGCCTTGGACGCCGCGGCAGCAGCATGGGAAACAGGATTCCGACCCCGAGGCCCCACATGAGGCTGGCGATCGCCGACCGGACCAACGGCAACATGCTCCATCCGAATGCCGCGGGTTGGCCCTTCAGTGGCAGAACCAGAAACCAGATCAGCAGCATGCCAAGCATGCCAAGCGGCAAGCCGGTCAACCAGGCGTAGCGGCCACGCTGGCGCATGAGGGCCCCGTAGCCTCCCCCGACCAGGGCGGCCCAGAAACACGCACTTACAATCTGTGGAACGCCCAAGGGCGGCACAAGTGCCAGGCGGAAGGCGGGGTAGGGGGCCAGGCCCAACCAGAAAAATACCTGGAGGCTCGTCTGGTGAAACAGCAGCATCGACAGCGCACCGGCGGCTGCGCCCAGGAAAATCCGCGTTGATGTGTGGATCATCAAGAATATCCGTGCCGGGGAGTACGGACATGAACCTACAGCAGACGGCAGCGTCGGTCGATGATCGCGGTCAAATCCTCCCCCAAATCCTGCTTTGCGGAAGCCCGACGCGGGATTGGGACACCAAGCATCCGACGGGGCGTGGCTAGGATGCGTGCACCGGGGCGCGCGAAAGGTGAATGCCACATTCCGTCTTGCTGCGTCCTGACCAACGTCCGTCACGCGACGCCTCACCCGGCACCGAGGCTCGGCTGCAGGGGGCGCAGCCCACGGATCGAAAGCCGCGCGCCTTCAGCGGATGCTGCGGCAAGTCGTGCGACTCCATGTAGCGGAGCAGGTCGGACTCGGTCCAATCGGCGAGCGGATTGACCTTGATGCGGCCGTCCACGTCCTGTTCGACCCGCGGCAAGGTGGCGCGAAGGCCGCCTTGGAAGCGCTTGCGGCCAGTGATCCAGGCCGCAAAACCGTCAAGTGCCCCATCGAGTGGTTCGACCTTGCGGTGCCAGCAGCACAGGTCCGGATTGCTGTCCCATAGTGTGCCGTCGGGATCTGAGGCGGCGAGTGCGCGCGGGCTGGGGTGAACCACGCGTATGTCGGCCATGCCAAGGCGCCGGGTCAGATCCTGCTGGTACCGCAGCGTTTCGGCGAACAGCTTTCCCGTGTTCAGAAAGATGACGGGCGTTGCCGCGTCAATGCTGGCGACGAGATGCAGCAAAGCGGCGCTGTCGGTGCCGAATGACGAAACCAGCGCAATCCGTCTTGGAAAAATCCGCAGCAGAAGGTCGGCCAGCATGTCGCGTGTATCCCAACCTGCATAGGTGCCGGAGCGCAATGCCACGAGGGTGTCATGGGGAGGCTGGTCTGTTTGATTGTGGGGCATAGCCGGGGCTGGTC
>DAICYU010000263.1 GCA_027311485.1 Acetobacteraceae bacterium | reverse complement strand
CCGCGGTGTCCGTGGCAATGGCGTCTGGCCGGAATAAATCCGGCCGCAAGGGATGCCGCTGGGGATCGTCGGTCATGCTTCCTCTCCTTCATCTGATCGGGCGGAACCCGCTGGCCGGAGTATATCGGCAATTGCCGCGCGCGGAAGCGCGGCGGGCGGCGGCAGCCGGCGCGTCACTGGCACCTGATCCTGTTCATACCGGAAGGGGAACCAATGTGGTATCGGCGCGCCTTCGCCTGCGCAGCCCTGTCCGGCCTTATCGCCGCCGGCACCCGTGCCCGCGCGCAAGACCCCGTGCGGATCGCACAGGCGCATAACGCAACCGTCGGTGTCATCGCGGGCGACGCCGGCAGTACCGACACTCAGATCGCGGCAGAAATGGCCGAGGTGCTGGATGACGGTACGCGGCTGCGCGTGCTGCCCATCCTGGGCCAGGGATCGCCGCAGAACATCGCCGACTTGATCTTCCTGAAAGGCGTGGACGTTGCCATCGTGCACGCCGACGCGCTGACACAGGCGATACGGAGCGGCAACGTCCCCCGCGTCGAGTCGGTCGAATACATCGCCAAGCTGTTCCAGGAGGAAGTGCATGTCCTGGCCCAGCGCCCCATCGTCACGCTGGATGACCTGACCGGCAAACCGGTGGAGATCGGCGCTCCGGACAGCGGCACCGCACTGACCGCGACCGCGCTGCTGGCCGCGCTGCACATCAGGCCCGACCCGCTGCACGACAGCCAATCCGTCGCACTCGACCGCCTGCGGCTCGGCCAGGTCGCAGCCGTGGTGGTGGTCGGGGGCAAACCCGTCCCGGCACTGCTGGGCATCCCGCCCGCCAGCGGCCTGCACTTCCTGCCCATCCCGCTGAACGCCCGGCTGGTGGATACCTACCTACCTTCCAGCCTCGACAGCATGGCCTACCCCAACCTGCTGCCACTGGGCCAGACGGTGGACACGGTCGCCGTGGGATCAATGCTCGTCACGATAGCAAGACAGCCCGATACGGCGCGCGCCAAACGGGTCGATCGTTTCGTCAGCGCGCTGTTCACGCAGTTCGACGCGTTCCGCCGGCCTGGGTTTCATCCGAAATGGCACGATGTCAGCCTGTCGGCGCAAATCCCCGGCCTGCGCCGCTATCCCGAAGCCGAAAAGCTGCTGCGGACGCAATCCAACGCCGCCGCCCAACCCGGACGCGAACGCCATAGCGGCCCCTGACGATCAGCACCTAACCGCTTACGCGCGACACCAAACCGCGGCGCCCAGTGCTCGACACCCAACCGATAGTCAGCCTAGCATACCGGTCAGTAAGAACAGTGCGGGAGGTTCAACGTGAAATTCGGCATTTTCTATGAGCTGCAGTGTCCCCGTCCCTGGGAAGCGGACACCGAGCACAAGCTCTACCAGAATGCGCTGACGCAGGTCGAGCTGGCGGATAAACTCGGCTACCACTACGCCTGGGAAGTCGAACATCACTTCCTGGAGGAGTATTCACACTCCCCACAACCCGAGGTATTCCTCGCCGCCGCCAGCCAACGCACCAAACAGATCCGGCTTGGCCACGGCATCATCCAATTGACTACCAACCATCCCGCCCGCGTCGCCGAGAAAGTCGCCTGCCTCGATCTGGTCAGCAACGGCCGCGTCGAATTCGGCATGGGCGAAGACGCCTCGATCACCGAGCTTGGCCCTTTCGACCGCAAAATGGAAGACAAGCAGGCGGTCTGGGAAGACGGCGTGCGCTGCGTGCTGCCGATGTTCAAGGATGGCGGCTGGGAATACGACGGCCCCTATTTCAAGTTCCCGCTGCGTAACGTGCTGCCGAAGCCGGTGCAGAAACCACACCCGCCGCTATGGGTCGCATGTTCCCAACTTGAAACAATCGAGCTGGCCGGACGCTGCGGCATCGGCGCACTGGGCTTCCAGTTCCTGTCGGCGGAAATGGCGCATGCCTGGGTGCACGCGTATTACAATTCGTTCGTGAAACGGCAGCAGCGGCTGACCGACTACCAGCCGAACTGCAACATCGCCATGGTCAGCTACTTCATGTGCGCCGAAACCGATGAGGAAGCCCGCCGGCGGGCCGACGGTGTCACCTTCTTCCAATTCTCGCTCGCCTACTACAGCGGGTCGCGCAACCGCGAACGCGCCGCGCCCGGCACCGTCAGCCTGTGGGACGAGTACGAGAAATGGAAGCGGGAAAACCCCGAACTCGCCCACAAGGCGCTCACCGGCGGCCTGATCGGCTCACCCGAAACCATCCGCCGCAAACTGCGCCGGTTCCAAAGTTCGCATGTCGATCAGATCATCCTGCTGAACCAGGCCGGCAAGAACAGCCATGAGCATATCTGCGAAAGCCTGGAACTGTTCGCCAAGGACGTGATGCCGGAATTCGTCGCCCACGAACCCGAACACCAGGCCTGGAAACAGAAGGTGCTGGCGCGCGAGATCGAACTCGAGGATATCGATACGACCCCGTACAAGGAACGGGCCGGCGTCGGCAAGGGCGTGGCGATCAACAAACTGGCCACCGCGGCGGAGTAGCGTTTCATGGTCTGAACCCGGGCATGAACCCGGGTTCAGACCCACCCGGCTTCAGGCCAGTTCCACCGTTTGTTCGGTCCAGTCGGCGATGCCAGCAGCATGCGCCAGCAAGGTCGGGGCGGAACCCAGAAACACCGCCAGATCAGGCAGCAACGCCGTCCGCACCGGGATCAGCACGGCAAGCCCGGAACACACCGCTTCGGCGATTTCCCCCCGCAGTCCGCCGCCTTCGGCCTCCACCGACCCGAAACGGCTGACGATCAGCAAATCCGGCCGCGCCTCGATCGCCCGGCGGAGCAGCAGGGAGCCCTGCGCCAACGCATCCGTATCCAGGATGCAGGCCCGCGCGCCCGGACCCCGCGGCGCATCCAGGCGAACCACCCGCCCGGTGCCGAGATCCTCCAGCCAAACGCTGGGCTTGCCGTTGGATTGCATGTCGCCCGGCCGCTGCAACAATCCGCCGACCGTCAGGCCACGGGCGCGCAGGGTTTCAGTGACGGCCGACAGCGCGGCGTATGCCCGCGCGGCATCGTGGTAGCAGAACGCGCCGACCTTGGCCGCGACGTCCGGCTCGGAAGCACAGGCCTGGCCCTGGATCATCGGCAACTCCGCACCACAGGCGCATAAGACCATAGCACGCGAGCCGGCGCAACGTTATATCCAATCAGCCATAGCGGCGCGGCCACCCGCAATTAATATCCGGACGATGGCACGCTATGGACCCCTGCTGCGTTCGCCCCTATAGCCCGTCGCACCAAGCAAGAACCCGTTGTCAAGGAGCCGTCCCCATGTCCGTGACAGAACAGACCCGCCCCGCCGCCAGCAAGCCCCGGCATCAGCAGATGCTGATCGACGGCGCCTGGGTTGACGCCGCCTCCGGCGCCACCCTGACCGTGGACAATCCCGGCCGCCGCACCCCGGTCGCCACCATCCCGCGCGGCGGGGCCGAGGACGTCAACCGGGCCGTCGCCGCCGCCCAGAAGGCATTTCCGGCCTGGTCCAGGACGCCGCCCCGCCAGCGCGGCCGTCTGCTGCTGCGCATCGCCGAGGCGCTGGAGGCGCGGATCGAGGAGATGGCCCGCACCATCGCCGAGGAAACCGGCAATGCCATCCGCACGCAGGCACGCGGCGAAGCCACCCTGACGGCCGACATCTTCCGCTATTTCGGCGGTCTGGGCGGTGAGCTGAAGGGCGAGACGATCCCGCTTGGCGAAAACGTCCTGAGCTACACAAGGCGGGAACCGCTGGGTGTCGTCGGCGCCATCATCCCCTGGAACGCCCCGGTGCTGCTGGGCGCCCTGAAGATCGCCCCCGCCCTGTGCGCCGGCAACACCCTGGTGCTGAAGGCGGCCGAGGATGCCCCGCTGGGTGTCCTGCTGATGGCGCAGGTCTGCCAGGAATTCCTGCCACCCGGCGTGGTGAACGTCATCACCGGCCTGGGCACCGAATGCGGCGGCCCGCTGGCGCAGCATCCCGCCATCATGAAGCTGTCCTTCACCGGCTCGACCGAGGTCGGCAAGGTTATCATGCGCGCCGCCGCGGAGCGCATCGTGCCGGTGTCGCTGGAACTCGGCGGCAAAAGCCCGTCCATCGTCTATCCCGATGCCGACGAGGACTGGGTGGTGGACGGCGTCATCGCCGCCATGCGCTTCACACGGCAGAGCCAGTCCTGCACCGCCGGATCGCGCCTGTTCCTGCACCAGGACATCTTCGACAGCTTCCTCGACAAGCTCACCCGCAAGACCCAGGCACTGAAGCTCGGCGATCCCCTGGACGAAGCCACCGATATCGGCAGCATCATCAACGAAAAGCAGTTCCGCAAAGTCTGCAACTATGTCGAGGAAGGCCTGCACCGCAAGGACGCCCGCCTCGTCTTCGGCGGCCTGCCGCCCAAGGAAGGCCCGCTCGCCCAGGGCTATTTCGCCATGCCGACCGTGTTCGCCGATACCTCCAACGACTGGCGGCTGGCGCGCGAGGAAATCTTCGGCCCGGTCCTGGTCGCGATTCCCTGGAAGAATGAGGACGACGCGATCCGCATGGCGAATGACAGCCATTACGGCCTCGCCGCCTATGTCTGGACGCATGAGATCGGCAGCGGCCTGCGTGCCGCGCACGCCATCGAATCCGGCTGGGTGCAGGTGAACCAGGGCCTCGGCCAGCAGCCCGGCCACTCCTACGGCGGCTACAAGCAAAGCGGCATCGGGCGGGAGTTCTCGCTGGAAGGCATGCTGGACAGCTTCACCCAGCGCAAGAACGTCACCGTCAACCTGACCGTGCCCAGCCGCGCCTGAACGCCGCCGACAGGCAGGCGCCAGAGTATGATCGCCTGAGGCTGAAAGCCGGAAGGCGTGAATCATGCGATCAAACAAAGAATACCAGATCATGATCGGGTCAACCTAACCCCGATCATGATCTGGCGGGCGCCTCCCTTACGATACCGCCAGCCGTCCGCGCGCTACACCCGCCGCAGGTCCAGCGTCCGCGGATGCTCGCGTGACGGCCGAGCCACCGGGTCCGTCATGGCGCCGGGGGTGTGGCCGAAGGGGAAGAAACGCGCCCGCCGCCTTGCCTCGGCTTCGTTGGCGTTGATGGGGAAGCGGTCGTAGTTGCGGCCGCCGGGATGGGCGACGTGGTAGGTCAGCCCGCCCAGACTGCGGCCGCTCCAGCGGTCGAAGATATCGAACACCAGCGGCACATGCGCCTGGATCGTCGGGTGCAGGGCGCTTGGCGGATTCCACGCCTTGAACCGAACACCACCAACATAGACGCCTTCCTGATCGGCATAGGCCAGCGGCACCGCGGCGCCGTTGCAGGCCAGCGCATAGCGTTCATCGACCCACCCCGACACCCGCGCCTGCACCCGCTCGACCGAGCTGTCGACATAACGCACTGTGCCGCCCGAGGCCTGTTCCTCGCCCAGCACGTGCCAGGGTTCCAGCGCGTTGCGCAGCTCCAGCTCCATCCCGCGCAGCGCAACGTTGCCGACGAAGGGGAAGCGGAACGCCA
This sequence comes from Acetobacteraceae bacterium, assembly GCA_027311485.1. Taxonomy (GTDB): domain Bacteria; phylum Pseudomonadota; class Alphaproteobacteria; order Acetobacterales; family Acetobacteraceae; genus Rhodopila. The sequence continues at coordinate 563 of DAICYU010000263.1, read as the reverse complement.
GATGCGGCGCGAACCAGTCCGGGTCCAACGGGAAGCCCAGGCCGCAGAGTTCGTCCACCGCGTCCCGGAAGTCCTGCTCGACGAAATGCGGCAGCATGAAGTCGTCGTGGATGCGCGTTCCCCAGTGGATCAGCCGCCGCTCATACGGGTGTTCCCAGAACGCCGCCACGGCGGACCGCATCAGCAGCATCTGCGCCGCCGCCATCCTGGCATGCGGCGGCATTTCCAGGGCGCGGAATTCCACCAGCCCTCGGCGCCCGGCGGCACTGTCGGGCGAGTACATCTTGTCGATGCAGAACTCGGTCCGGTGCGTGTTGCCGGTCATGTCCGCGAGGATGTTGCGGAACAGGCGGTCGGTGACCCATGGCGCCACAGGTTCGCGGGCCTTCACCTGGGCAAACGCGATCTCCAGCTCAGCCAGGCTGTCCTGGCGCGCTTCATCCACCCGCGGATGCTGGCTGGTCGGGCCGATGAACTGGCCGCTGAACAGGAAAGACAGGCTGGGATGGTTGTGCCAGAACCCAACCAGCGACTTCAGCAGGTCCGGGCGGCGCAGGAACGGC
>DAICYU010000262.1 GCA_027311485.1 Acetobacteraceae bacterium | reverse complement strand
AATACGTGAGACGAACGCCTGTGCTGGCCGAATCGGGCGCCGTGTTCGGTATCGCCGCTCCTGTCACGCTGAAGCTGGAGTTGTTGCAGCTTGCCGGCAGCTTCAAGCCGCGCGGCGCATTCAACCGGCTGCTTGCCGCCGAAATTCCGGCCGCCGGGGTCATCGCCGCCTCAGGCGGCAATCACGGCGCCGCGGTCGGCTGTGCCGCCCGGCAGCTGAACATTGCCGCGGAAATCTTTGTGCCGGCCACCACCCCCGCGGCCAAGGTTGACCGAATCGCCAGCTATGGCGCCCGCGTGGTGCAGGGCGGCGCCACCTATGCCGAGGCATTGGCCGCATCGCGCGACCGGCAGGCGGCGACCGGGGCGCTGGAGGTGCACGCCTATGATCATGCTGATGTCCTTTCCGGGCAGGGCACGGTGGCGCGGGAGTTGGAACAGGATGCCCCCGACCTGACGCATATCCTGGTAGCGACCGGCGGCGGCGGCCTGATCGGCGGCATGGCCGCCTGGTATGCCGGAAGTGCCGCGGTGATCAGCGTGGAGCCGGAAGGCTGCCCGACCCTGCATGACGCGCTGCGGGCCGGCCGCCCGGTCGATGCGCCGGTCGGCGGTCTGGCCGCGGACAGCCTGGGGGCGAGACAGGTGGGTGGCCTGATGTTCCCAATCGCGCAACACCATATCAGTGCCGCGGTCCTGGTGCCGGATCAGGCGATCGTGGCCGCGCAACGTCTGCTATGGGACCGTTTCCGGCTGGTGGCCGAACCCGGTGGCGCAACAGCGATGGCGGCGCTGCTGTCCGGCCGTTTCCAGCCGCCGTCCGGCGCGCGTGTCGGGGTGGTGATCTGCGGCGCTAATACCGATCCGGGCAAGATCGCGGGCTGATCGCAGCGATTCTGCCCCGCGCGGCGGCGCCGACTGCAAACACCGCGCGGCGGCGCCGACTTCATACACCACGCGACCGCACAGACTTCAAATCCCACGCGGCCGCGTTGGCTCCAACCACCGCGCGGAACGGCGCTGCCACCGCAGGCGGACGCGCCGTTCCGACAACCGCTGAGCGTCAGGCCGCCTTGGCCATCGCCATCGCCTTCCACACCCGCTCGGGCGTGGCAGGCATGTCGATATGCGTCACGCCGTCGTCGATCAGCGCGTCCAACACGGCGTTGATCAGTGCCGGCGGGCTGCCGACCGCGCCGGCCTCACCCGCGCCCTTCACCCCCAGCGGGTTGGAAGCGCAGGGAATCTCCAGCAGCTCCACCTCAATGTCGGGGAACTCGTTGGCGCGGGGCAGGGCATAGTCCATGAAGCTGCCGGACAGCAGCTGGCCGGACGACTTGTCGTACACCGTGTGCTCCAGGATCGCCTGCCCGTAGCCCTGGGCCACGCCCCCGGCCACCTGGCCGCGAACGATCAGCGGGTTCACCGTCTTGCCGAAATCGTCGCACACGCTGTAACGGATCAGCTCCACCATGCCCGTCTCCGGATCAACCTCCACCTCGGCCATATGGCAGCCGTTGGGGAAGGTGTGCGCATCGATCGCGGCCACCTCGGCGGCATCCAGCAGCGTGGCAGGCTTGCCCTCGGCGGCTTTCTTCCGCTGCGTCGCCGCCAGCATCATGATGTCGACGCCGCGGTCGGTGCCGACGATGGAAAAGCGCCCGTCGGCGAAGGAAATGTCGGCAACCGCGGCCTCCAGCTCCTCGGCCGCCGCCTGCTTGCCCTTCTTGATCACCGAATCCGAGGTGAGCAGGATCGCCTGGCCTTCCGAATACAGGCTGCGGGCACCGCCGGTGCCGCCGCCAACCGGGATCGTGTCGGTATCGCCCTGGCGGATGCGGATCTTGTCGCCATCGATCCCCAGCTGGTTGGCGGTCAGCTGGACATAGGCGGTTTCGTGACCCTGGCCGGTGGACTGGGTGCCGACATAGACATCCACGAAGCCGTCATCGGCAAAGCGGATTTCGGCCCGTTCGGTCGGATCGCCGCCGGTGGCTTCTAGATAGTAGGCAAGGCCAAGGCCGCGGCGCTTGCCCTGGGCGGCGGAGGCCGCCTTGCGTGCGGCGAAGCCGGCGTAATCCATCCGCTTGCACGCGGCATCCAGCACGACGCGGAAATCGCCGCTGTCGTAGTTCTTCCCCACCGGCGTCTGGTGCGGCATCTGTTCGGGGGTGACCATGTTGCGGCGGCGCAGCTCGATCCGGTCGATCTTCAGCTCCCGCGCCGCGGCATCCACCAGGCGTTCCACCAGGTAGTTCGCCTCCGGCCGGCCGGCGCCGCGGTAGGCATCGACCGGCACCGTGTTGGTGAAGACGCCCAGCACGTTCGCATACACTGCCTTGAAGCCATACACGCTGGCCAGCACGCCGGTACCGGCATAGGTCGGGATATACGGCGCGAAGCTCGACAGATAGCCGCCCATGTTGGCGATGTTGCGGGTCCGCAGCGCCAGGAACTTGCCATCGGCGTCGATGGCGATTTCGCCCAGCGTGATATTGTCCCGCCCCTGGGTGTCGCACAGAAATGCCTCGCCGCGTTCGGCGGCCCATTTCACCGGGCGGCCCAGCTTGCGGGCGGCGTAGCAGGTCAGGACATGTTCGGCGTACAGGAACAGCTTCATGCCGAAGCCGCCGCCTACGTCGGGGGTGATGACGCGGAATTTCGCCGGCTCCACGCCAAACACCGGGCCGATCAGGTTCTTCACCAGCCAGCCGCCCTGTGTGTTGGCATACAGCGTCCAGCGCCCGGTGGTATTGTCGAAGTCGGCGATCGCGGCCCGCGCCTCCAGGCTGTTCACCACGATGCGGTTGTTGACGATGGTCAGCCGGGTGATATGGGCGGCCTTCGCGAACTCGGCTTCCGTGGCCGCCTTGTCCCCAATCTCCCAGTCGAAGGCGAGGTTGTGTTTCACCTCTGGCCAGACCAGCGTCTGGTCCTTGTCCATGGCGGTGGCCAGGTCGGTGATCGACGGCAGGATGTCGTAATCGACTTCGATCGCCTCCGCGGCGTCACGCGCCTGCTTGACGGTTTCGGCGACGATGAAGGCAACCGGGTCGCCGACGTGGTGAACGGCGCCATCCGCCAGCGCCGGATGCGGCGGCGCGGCCTGGTCCGATCCGTCCCGGTTCTTCACCAGCGCGGCGCAGGGGAGCGGATTGATCCCGTCCGCCTTCAGGTCGGCCGCCGTATAGATGGCGGCGACACCCGGCAGCGCCTTGGCGGCATCGGTGCTGATTCGGGCGATGCGGGCGGCCGCATGCGGGCTGCGCAGCACAACCCCGGCCAGCATGCCGGGCAGCACGATGTCGTCGGTGTAGCGTCCGGCGCCTTTCAGCAGCCTTGGGTCCTCAACGCGGCGCACGGGTTGGGCCATGCCGAATTTCGTGGTCATGCTGCGTGTTCTCCCATCTGTCGCTATCGCGGTTCCGGTGCAGCATGTACGCTGATCCACGGAAAGGCCAAGGGGGGCTTGCCCATGACCGGTCGCCGGATCGTCGTATTGAACGCTGGATCATCCAGCCTGAAGTTTGCCGCCTATTCCACCGACCCGGAAGCGCCACCGCTTGTCTTCGGCAAAGTCGAGGGCATTGGCCACTCACCGCGCCTGCGGATGTCAGGTCCGGCGGGCACGCATGAGGCCGCCGTGCAGGCCAGCGATCTGCACGCCGCGATGCTGGCCGTGGTGGCGGTCCCGGACGGGCCGTTGGCCGGCGATGTCGCCGGCTTCGGCCACCGCATCGTGCATGGCGGGCCGGACCTGGACCATGCGGTGGTGGTGGACAATGACTGCCTGGCGCGGATCGAAGCCGTGTCGCCCCTGGCCCCGCTGCACAATCCGCCGGCCCTTGATGTCCTGAAGGGCCTGCGGACGCGGTTTCCCGGCGTGCCGCATGTGGCCTGCTTCGATACCGCCTTCCATCGCGGACATCCGGCCGTGGCGGACCGGTTCGCCATCCCCGATGAGCTGTATCAGGAAGGTGTGCGGCGATACGGCTTTCACGGCCTCTCCTACGCCTACATCGCCGGGGCGATGCGCACCGCGGCGCCGGAGATCGCGTCGGGGCGCGTGGTGGCGGCGCATCTGGGCTCGGGCGCATCGATGTGCGCGCTGGTCGACGGGCATAGCGTGGACTCGTCAATGGGATTCACCGCCCTGGACGGGCTGCCGATGGGAACCCGGTCCGGATCGCTGGATTCGGGGGTGATCCTGTGGCTGCAGCAGCAGAAAGGCTGGTCGGTGGATCGGGTCGAGGACTTCCTGTACCACGATTGCGGCCTGAAAGGCATGTCCGGCCTGTCGGACGACATCCGTGTACTCCTGGCCAGCGATCAGCCATTGGCTCGGCTGGCCGTTGAGTATTTCGTCTATCACATCGCGCGGACCGCAGGGGCGCTGGCGGTCAGCATGGGCGGCATCGACGGCATGGTGTTCACCGCCGGCATCGGGGAGCACAGCGTGGTGGTGCGCGCCCGGGTGCTGCAGCGACTGCGCTGGCTGGGATTCACCGTGGATGACCCGGCAAACGCAGCCGGGCAGGGGCGGATCACGGCGGCCGACAGTCGCCTGCCGGCCTATGTCATCCCCACCGATGAGGAGCGGGTGATCGCGCGCGAAACCATTGCCCTGCTCTGCGCATAGCGATCGGGTCAATGCCCCTTTGTGCGTCGGCCATGGCAAGCCGACCCGCTTGATGCGTGTATTGTAAACGGCGGGCGCCTTCCCGGCGCTGCCCTGACGGAGGACGATTGTGGCAGCAGGTGAGACTATGTATTCGTACGAAACGGCAAACGGCCACGGCCTGCCGCACGATCCGTTCAACGCCATTGTCGGGCCACGGCCGATCGGCTGGATATCGAGCCGGGGCGCGGACGGGACCGTCAACCTCGCGCCCTACAGCTTCTTCAACGCCTTCAACTACACCCCGCCAATCGTCGGCTTTTCGAGCGTCGGCGAGAAGGACAGCCTGCGCAACATCCGCGAAACGCGTGAATTCGTCTGGAATCTGGCCACCCGCGACCTCGCGGAGCAAATGAACCTGACATCCACCGATGCGCCATACGGCACCGACGAATTCGCCGTCGCCAACCTGACGCCGATGCCATCGCAGCACGTCGCGGCCCCGCGCGTGCGGGAAAGCCGCGTGCATTTCGAATGCAAGGTGAGTGACATCCTGAATCTGAGGAGCGCGGCGGGCGAGCCGACGCCGGCATGGCTCGTGATCGCCGAGGTGATCGCCGTCCATATCGACCGGTCACTTTTAAAAGATGGGATTTTCGATACGTATGGTGCCGGCATCATCCTGCGTACCGGCGGACCCACCGGCTATGCCGAGATCAGGCCGGACAGCCGGTTCGACATGCGCCGCCCGAAATGGCCAGTCTAAGCGGGCGGCGGGATTAAGACCAGGGCGGCCGTTTGCGGCGGCGGCATGGGTTCCGGTTGCAAGGCCCGGCTGCCGGAGGAACCGTGTTCTAGCCCTCATTTGCCACCACCGCAGCCGCGCCGGGATGCCGGCCGGCACGCTGCGGCAGGACCAGCAGGCAGATAATGATGAACACAGCCAGCACCGCCGATGCGGCGGGACGGCTGACGTCCAGCCCGCCTTGCGCCGTTGGCTTGTCCAGCAGATCGCCGACCGTTGCGCCCAGCGGCCGGGTCAGGATGAACGTGGCCCAGAACAGAAACACGTGTGACACGTTGGACCAGGCGTACAGCGCCGCCATGACGGCGATCGCCGCACCGAAAACGAGCGCGCCACCCTCATAACCCAGCCCGCCGCTATCGGCCGTCCAGTCGCCCAGAGCCGTGCCGAGTGTCTGGGAGAAGGTAATTGCCGCCCAGTAGAACGCCTCAGCCTTCGGCGTGCTGACCGTGTCCACCGAAATGCTGCCCTGCGACCGATACCAAAAACCCAGCACGGTCACCAGGCAGACGAACAGCAGCGTCGATCCGCCCGTGTAGCCAATGCCGAGCGAGCGGTCGGTAAAGTCGGCCATCGTGGTGCCGAAGGTGGTGGAGGCGACGATGGTCGCCCAGTAAAGGAACGGCCGGAAGCGTTTCGCCCGGATTTGCGCGACCACCAGGATCACCAGCAGACCGAGGAACAACGCGGT
>DAICYU010000261.1 GCA_027311485.1 Acetobacteraceae bacterium | reverse complement strand
GGCGTCGTCGAACCCGAGCAGCACGTGGCCAATCGTGCCGTGGCGATCGGGTGCCTCGATGCTGACCATGCGGCCGCCGTAATCGGTGATCCGCACACGCAGCCTGTCGTTGGCCAGCGTGAACGCCCACGCGGTTCTGCCGTCCGGTGTCTGGCCAAACGGTTCTTCCGGCAATGCCTGGTGTTGCGTCATCGGGGTGCCTCATACGCAATGAACGTTAGTCTAACGCGCCGTATCACGCGCCGTTTTCGGCCCCACGCCACCACAATCCCGTGGCGGAAATGCCTGCTCGGCCGGCACCGTCGCGATCTTCCGGTAGTAGTCCCAGCGGTGCTGGATCTGATCCGGTCGTTTCACCGCATAAACGTTCACGTCATACACCACGCGACCGTCCGGGCGTACCGTGGCAGGTCCCAGCAAGGTGTGCGGCAGTATCCCGCGGCGAAGCTGCGCGCCGACCTTGCCGGCGTCTATGTCGTCCGCGGCCTTGGCGGCGTGCAGGAAGCTCAGTGTCGCGGCATAGACGTCGGCTGCGTTCTGCGTGGCCTGCCGCCCCTGCATCCGATCGGACCAGAGCCTGGCAAACCTGCGGGTTTGATCATCCTCATTCCAGTAGAACGGCGAAACGACAACAAGCCCGTCCGCCACGGACGGGCCGGCCTGATCGATATCGTTGATCTGCGCATAGGGGGCCACGAAGGAAACCGGATGCGTGGGACGATCCAGCGTCAGGCCACGCAGCGCCGTGATCAGGTCGCCATCACCTTCGGCAAGCACGGCAACATCGGCGTTGGACTTGTTGACAGCGGCGACCGTCTTGCCGAAATCCAGGGCACCGACGACATGCTCGGTATTGCCGACAATCTGACCATGTTGCGCGGCCACGGCGTCCTGCAGCGCCAGATGGCTGGCCAGCCCAACCGGGTTCTGTTCACTGACGAAATACCAGCGGTTCTTGTTTTGCTGCGCGAATGTGTAGGCCAGCGCCCGCATCCGTGCATTTTCCCCGGCGCCCCAGATGACGGCGGCCGGTGAGCATAGTTTCGTCGTGGCGCCACCGACCGCTTCCGCGACCAGCAGCGTGCGGTGCTGCTGTTCCAGCAACTTCGCGATACGCTGATTGACCGGCGCAGGGGCCGAGGACACAACGGCGGCGACATGTTCCTTGTCCAGCCAGTCGCGGACCTGTTGCAGATCGTCCTGCAGGCCACCGCTGGCAGTGCCGGGGAGGATTTCGGCATCGGCTCGCAAGTATTCCTTTTCGAACTCACTGGCGGCGAGCTGGGCGGCGACGATGCCGCCGTCACCGGTTTCGCTGGCGTAGGGTTCCGGCAGGTCCTGCAGCACGCCGATCTTGATCGTCTCCTTCGGGATCTTCGCGCGGGCCGGCGGCGGCGCCAGAAGCGGCATCAAAAGCAATGCTGTTGCTAAAGCGGAATATCGCATCGTTGCGGGTTGTCCCCAGGGTCAGGATGCCAGCCGAACCAGACTGTCTTCGTGGGTGAACATGCGCCGCATGATCAGGACGGCGGCAAAGGCGCTCATCATACCGGCGGGAATCCACAGGATCAGGCCACCCAGCTGCTGATCGGCCAGCGGACTGATGCCGGACCACAGGCGGCCGCACAGGGCGAAAGATGGATACAGATCGGTCCGGGCCAGCCCGAGCAGAGTGCCAACGGCAATCTGTGGGAAGATGATGGTGAAGGCGAGCGCCAGGCGGGGAAAGTAGCCGATGGACGCCTGTGGCAATGGGCGCGGGTCCAGCACCAGGAACCAGAACAGCAAGCCGTCGATCACCATGCTCGCGTTCATCACCGCGTAGAGAACCGGGTCCAGCATGGCACGGAACGTGACCGGCGGTATCAGCCACAGATACAGCAGACCCTGGAACAGGACGAGGGCTACAACCGGGTGCTGCACAAACCGCATAGCGCGGGTGGCACCCAGCCAGTGTGCCCCGCGGCGGAGGGCGGCGGGCATCCCGGCGGCGATGGTTTCACCAGGCCAGCTCAGCGCGATCAGGAACGGGCCGGCATGGTGCAGGATGGCATGCTGCAGCCGATTCAGCAGGAACATGTGTTGCGCGGCGTACTCGAACCGGGTGAGCAGCGCGAAATACAGGCTGGCAAGACCGAGCAGAAAGCATGTTGCCCGGGCGGTACCGATGGCATGCCCGGTCCGCCAGCCGCGCACAAACCATACCAGGGTGAAACCAATGCCGAGGAACGCGGGCCAGGAGAAGTCCCACGGCGCCCAGGGCGGCAGGGACGCCGGGACAGCGTTCGCCGCCCAGGCCAGCACGGTCGCCACCGCAACGACCCAGAGTTCGGCCGGCAGGCGGACCGTAACCGGGGCCGGTGCGGCGCGGGCCAGGCCGATCGGGTGACCCGGGGTCATCGCGTTAGGTAGTCCATCATGGTCAGCGTCAGCAAAATCGAGACCCAGCAGAAGCCGATAAAGGCGAACAGGCGGGTCAGCGGCGGCTCATGCAATGCCTCCATGGCGACGAGCAGCACCGTGAGGATCATGGTCACTGTGATCAAAACCTCAGGGATCCAGGCCCAGCCATGGATGAAATAGATGCCCAGGATGACGTTGACGCTCAGCAGACCCAGCAGCACCAGCATGGTGGCGATCGGCGTGCGCAGCTTTTGCTTCAGCTCCGGCGGCATTGGCTCACCTGTTCAGCAAATACAGCGTGGGGAAAACGATCATCCAGATCAGATCGATGAAGTGCCAGTACAGGCCGACAATCTCGATCCGGTTCTGGTGCTTCTGCAGGAAGCCGGCCCTGCTGGCGAGCCAGGACATGACCAGCATCAGCCCGATGCCGATGGTCAGGTGGATGGCGTGCAGGCCGGTGATGATGAAGTAAAGGTCGGTGAACAGGCGGGAGGCCGGATCGCCGACAAGCTCATAGCGCCGCCAGTGCAGGAACGGCGTCATGTGTTCCACGTAGTCCCGGTAGTATTCGTAGCCTTTCAGGCACATGAACAGAACGCCGAGCGCGGCGGTGAGGAGCATGGCGCGGACCATGATGCGCTGCAGGCCGAGGCGAGAGGACTCGATTGCCACGCTCATGCAGAAGCTGGACAGGATCAGCACGGCGGTATTGGTGGCGCCGATCCAGAATTTCAGGTGCAGGGCGACGGCGGTGACCGAGTCCGGATGCAGGGTGCGGATCACCAGGGCGGAGATGAACATGCCGGAGAACAGCAGCAGTTCGGTCGCCAGGAAGGTCCACATTCCCAGCTTGGCGGTTTCACGCTGCTGCTGCTCTGATTCGAACTGTTCTTCCAGCTTGATGCCGACGGTGGTGGTGGACACGGCTCAGGCCTCGGGGATGACGTTGGGATAGTCGTACGGCTCGAAATCGACTGTCGGGATCGTCTCGAAGTTGTGCTTGGGCGGGGGTGACGGCACGGTCCATTCGAGGCCCTTGGCTTCCCAGGGGTTTGGACCAGCGCGTTCGCCGTACCACAGCGAGTAGATCAGGTACACCATCGGGAAGATGTAGGCGGCGGCCAGCACGACGGCACCGGCCGAGGATAGGACATTCAGCGGCTGGAACGCCGGCGGATAGACGTGGTAACGCCGCGGCATGCCCAGGTAACCCAGGACGTATTGCGGCAGGAACGTCATGTTGAAGCCGATGAACATCAGCAGGGCGGACACGCGGCCCCAGGGCTCGGAATACATGCGGCCGGTGATCTTCGGCCACCAGAAGTGGATGCCGCCGAGGAAGGCGACGACGGTGGCGCCGACCATGATGTAGTGGAAGTGCGCGACGACGAAGTAGGTATCATGCACATGGCCGTCGAGCGCGGTGGAGGCCAGCATCAGGCCGGTGACACCGCCGATGACGAACAGGCCGATCCAGCCCATGGCATACAGCATGGGCGTGTCCAGGCGGATCTCCCCCTTGTATATCGTTGCGGCCCAGTTATAGACCTTGATGGCCGAAGGCACCGCGACGATGAAGCTCATGAGTGAGAAGGTCAGGCCGGCATAGGGGCTTTCGCCGTTGTAGAACATGTGATGGCCCCAGACGAAGAAGCCGATCGCGGCGATGCCGAGGCTGGAGAAGGCGATGAACTTGTAGCCGAAGATCTTCTTGTAGGCGAAGGCGGTGACAAGCTCGCTCATGACGCCCATGCCGGGCAGGACCATGACGTAGACGACGGGGTGGGAGTAGAACCAGAACAGGTGCTGGAACAGGACGGGGTCGCCGCCGTGATCGGGGTCGAATATGGCGAGGCCAAAGGCGCGTTCGACGAACAGCAGGATCATCGCGATGGTCAGCACCGGGGTGGCGAGGACCAGGATCAGGCTGGTGGCGTAGTTTCCCCAAACGAACAGCGGCAGGCGGAACCAGGTCATACCCGGGGCGCGGAGCTTGTGGGTGGTGACGACGAAATTGAGGCCGGTGAGGATCGACGAAAAGCCGACCATGATCACGCCGAACACGGCGGCGAGCACCCAGCCATTCGAATACTGGGTACTCAGCGGGGTATAGAATGTCCAGCCGGTGTCGACGCCGCCCCAGACCATGACGAACACAGTGAACAGCGACGCGCCCATGAAGATGTACCAGCTGAGCAGGTTCAGCCGCGGGAAGGCGAGATCCTTGGCGCCGATCATCAGCGGCAGCAGGAAGTTTCCCAGCGTGTTGGGGATGGACGGAACCAGGAAGAACCAGACCATGATCACGCCATGCAGGGTGAACAAGCGGTTGTAGACGTCGTTGGTGAAGATTTCCCCGTCCGGCACGACCAGGGAAAGGCGCACCAGCCCGGCGGCAATACTGCCGAGGATGAAGAAACCGGTGATGGAAACCAGGTAAAGGATGCCGATGCGCTTGTGATCGGTGGTGACGAACCAGGACCACAGGCTCTGGTCGGCGTGCAGGTAGTCATCCGGCACGTCGATGACGGGGGGCGGAACCTCCAGGTCACGCAGCACGTAATCGCTTGGGGTCATGGCGTTTGCTGGCTCCCACCCAGGGATTCGACGTAAGCGACGATCTTCTGCATGTCTTCATCCGGGATGGTGCCGGCGAAGCTGGGCATCACCGGCTTGAAGCCGGCAACCACCTGCTTTTTCGGCTCCAGGATGCTGTCACGGATATAGGCGTCCGTCGCAACGACCGTGGTGCCGTCCTGCAGCGGCACGACCTGGCCATACAAACCTGCCAGCGACGGCGCGCGGACCGTGCTGTTGGGCGTGTGGCAGCCGCTGCAACCGTAGCTGTCGAACAATTGCTTGCCGGCGGCGGCGAGTGTCTGCGTCGCGCCGGCCTGCTTCAGCCAGTTCTGGTAGCCGGACGCCGACATCACATACAGGGTGCCCGCCATCAGCGCGTGGTCGGCGCCGCACAGCTCCGAGCAGTACAGATTGTAGGCGCCGGTGCGGTCGGCCTTGAACCACAACTCCGTGGTGCGGCCGGGCACCGCTTCCTCCTGCAGGCGCAGCGCGGGAATGTACAGGGAGTGGACGACGTCCTGCGATTCGATATTAACCCGTATCGGCACGCCGACGGGGACATGCAGGTCGTTGATCTCGGCCTGGCCGCCCGGATGCTGGAACTTCCACATCCATTGCCGACCCAGTGCGGTGATCTCCATTGCGTTCGGCGGCGGATTGTTTTCCTGCAGGTAGATCGTTCCGGCCCAGAAGAAGAAGACCAGGGTTATCAGGAACGGAACGATCATCCATGTCATTTCGATCCTGATATTCCGTGCCTCCCGGTGTTCGCGGTCGGCCGGGCGGCCGGCCCGGTATTTCACCGCGCAGTAAGCCATGAAGACGAACACGGGGGCGACCAGCATGAACAGGACGACGCACCATACAGCGAAGATCGTGTCGATCTCGCCGGCCATGGCGGATGCCGCGGGCGGCCAGAGTTGCGCGGGATAATGGGGCAGGAAATGCATCAGGGTGCCGCGTCCAGGGATTTGCCGACGCTGAGAGTCATCGCCCGCTGGATCGGGATGCGGGCGATGGTGTGGTCGGCATCGATCCAGCCATAGGTGTTCAGCATGCGGGATTCGCGTGTGTGCACCCGGTTCAGCTCATCGAACGGGTTGCGCTGCAGATGCGGCGCGGGCGTGATGGTCCGCGCAGTCTGCTGCAGGGTCAGGGTCGCGTTGGTG
>DAICYU010000260.1 GCA_027311485.1 Acetobacteraceae bacterium | reverse complement strand
GCGAGCAGTGTTGGCTTAAGTTGCGTCGTGAAGGCTTCGCGGATCGGAAGTCCGGCGACGTGGCCCTGGCTTTCGAGTTCGGTGAATTTCGGCGTATCGTCGAGTTGCAGGCGCAGGTATGCGCCAACACCGCCGACCAGAATACCGAGCAGGAACGGTACGCGCCAACCCCAGGCGGACAAGGCCTCGGATGATAGTGAACTGCTGAGCAATGCGGCCGTCAACGATCCAAGCAGGAAGCCGGCGCCGACGCTGAATTGCTGCCACGAACCGATGTAGCCGCGCCGGTTCGGTGGGGCGAATTCAACCAGATAGGCCGCCGCGCCACCCCATTCGCCGCCGCCTGACAGGCCTTGGGCAAGTCGGGCCAACACAAGCAGCAACGGCGCTGCCATGCCGATGGACTGATACGTGGGCAGCAGTCCGACCACGAATGTCGAGATTGCCATCAGGAGGATCACGGCGCTTAAGGCCCGCTTACGTCCGTGCGTATCGCCGTAATGGCCGAATACGATCGAGCCGATCGGCCGCATCACGAAGCCGACGCCAAATACCGAAAAGGTCAGCAGCAGCGAGACGATGGGCGTGGATGCCGGGAAAAACAGGTGTGATATGACGGGGACAAAATATCCGTACACCGCGAAATCATACCATTCGAGCACATTGCCAACGACACCGGCGACGATGGCCGCCCGCCGCTTTTCCTCGACCATCAAAACGCCCGCCTCACCCGCATCCAATCCGCCGCCCGACATGCTGCGTTCCCCTCGTGGCATTGCATGGCCATCGATGCACATTTCATACCATTCGTCACGCTGTCGGCGATCCTGTGCCGCTACGTCATCCGCCGCTGCGCAAGAAAGGTTGCGGCGGCCATGCTGACGATGCCGAGCAGTGCAAGTGGCCAGTACTGGCTGATCAGGTCCGCAACGCCGTCGCCTTCCAGAAAGGTACCGCGCAGGATCACCATCAGGTAGCGCATCGGGTTGATGTAGGTGGCATACTGCACGGCCCGCGGCATATTGGCGATCGGTGTCGCGAAGCCGGACAGGATGATCGCCGGCACCAGGAAGAGAAAGGCGCCCAGCAGGCCCTGCTGCTGTGTGGCAGCGAGCGAGGAGATCATCAGTCCGATCCCTGTCGCTGAAATCAGGAACAGTTCGAGTCCCAACGCCAGGGCCGGCAGGCTGCCGATCAGCGGCACGCCGAACCAGAACACCGCGACCACGACGATCAGTGCCGCCTCGGCCGAGCCGATCACCAGACCGGGCGTCGCCTTTGCCATCAGGATTTCCCACGGCCGGTACGGCGTGACCATAATCTGGTCGAAGGTGCCGGCCTCACGCTCGCGCACGACCGAAAGGCCGCTGACCAGCACGGTGACAACAAACGTGAGCAGGCCGACGATTCCGGGCACCACGAACCAGCGGGACAGCAGGTTGGGATTGTACCAGGCGCGCACATCCAGCACCGCAGGCGCGATTGCACTGCCATGCGCCGCCGCCCAGCCGGCATTGAAGCCGAGCACGATGTCACTTGCGTAACTGAGCGCGATTGCGGCGGTATTGGAGTTGCGTCCGTCAATCACGATCTGCAGCGGCGCCGGACGGCCGGCGAGCAGGCTGCGGGTGAAGGTCCGATCTATATGGAGCGCCAGCAGGGCGTCATGTCGGTCGATCATCGCCGCCATCCCGACGGTGGACGGCAGCGTCGCGACCTGGTGGAACGCCGGGGCGCCAGCGAAGCGTGCCACCAACTGCCGCCCGGCCAGGCCGGGATCCTCATTGATCACGACGAAAGGAATGTTGTTGAGGTCAAACGTGGCGGCGTAGCTGAAAACGAGAAGCTGGATCAGCGGCGGGCCGATCAGCACCATTCGGCTTGCCTTGTCGCGCAACAGCGCGAGAAACTCCTTGCGGATCAGGGCGAACAGACGGGCCATGTCAGTCGAGCCGCTTGTGCGAGCGCCACAGTGTGATGCCGAGGAAAAAAGTGGCCATCAGCGCCAGAGCCATTGCGTCGGGCAGCACCACCGACCAGACGTTGCCGGCCAGGAACAGGGTTTGCAGGCTGGAAACGAAATAGCGGGCTGGCAGGATGTGCGTGATGATCCGGACCGGTAGCGGCATCGAGCGGATGTCGAAGATGAAGCCGGAGAGGATAAATGCGGGCAGAAACGTAACGACAATAGCGATCTGCCCGGCGACGAACTGGTTGCGCGCCAGCGAGGAGATCAGCAGCCCCATACCCAGCGCCACCAGCAGAAACAGCGCCGACACCGCTGTCAGCACCAGGACGCTGCCCTGCAACGGCACGCCGAACAGGAACACCGCGAGTGCCACCGACAGCGCCATGCCGCCCATGCCGAGGACGAAATATGGCAGCAGCTTGCCGAGCAAGATTTCCGTCATCGTGACCGGCGAGGCCATGAGCGCCTCCATCGTGCCACGCTCCCACTCCCGCGCCACCACCAGCGCGGTCAGCAGCGCGCCGATCAGCGTCATGATGACGGCAATCAGCCCCGGCACGAGATAGTCGCGGCTGCGCAGAGCGGGATTGAACCAGATACGGGTTTGCAACGCTACCGGGAAAGCCGGTGTGCCCCCCTGCGACTGCTGCAGATGAACAAGCCAGATCTGCCAGGTCTGGGTGAGATATCCCGCCACGAGCCGCGCTGTATTGGCATCGACGCCGTTCAGCGCCACGCCGATTGTTGCGGGGCCTGGGCCGAGCGTCTGGCGGGCGAAGTCGCTGCGCAGCCAGACGAAACTGCTGATCTCCCGGTGCGCCATGGCCGTCCGCGCCTCGGCCAGACTGGTTAGGATATGAACGTCGAAATAGCGCGACCGGCGCAGCGTGGCGACAAACGAGTCGGTCTGCGGGTTCGGGTGCTCCGCCACTACGCCGACAGGCACGTGCTCAGCGTTTAACGACACGCCGTATCCGAACAGCAGCAGCAGAAACAGTGGCAGCACGAAAGCGATCGCCAGCGCCGAAGGATCACGCAGGATATGCACGGATTCCTTCCGGATCAGCCCGCGCAGCCGCCCCGCGTTCATGCCGCCCGCCGCAGGCTGGCTTCGTGGGCGGTGATCAGGCCGATGAAGGCATCCTCCATCGTGGGGGAGGGCGCATCCCGGGTGGCCGCGCGCGCACGCACCTCGGCGGGCGTGCCGGCCGCCAGAACGCTGCCCTGGGACATCAGCACCAGCCGGTCGCAATACTCCGCTTCGTCCATGAAATGCGTGGTGATCAGCACGGTTGTACCGGCCGCCGCATACTGGTTGATGCGCTGCCAGAACTCCGACCGGGCCAGCGGATCCACGCCGGAGGTCGGTTCATCGAGGAACAGGATCGGCGGCTCGTGCAGCAGGGCGCAGGCCAGCGCAAGCCGTTGCTTGTAGCCCAGAGGGATGTCGCCGGCATTACTGCCGAGGAACGGGCCAAGTTCGAACTCCGCCTTCGCCCAGTCGAGGCGTGCGCGCAACCGCGCCCCGCGCAATCCATATGCGGCAGCAAAGAAGGCCAGGTTCTGCGCCACGCTGAGATTGCTATAGAGCGCGAATTTCTGTGCCACGTAGCCGATCTGCCGGCGCGCTTCGGCCGGCGCCGTGCGCAGGTCCTGCCCGGCGACGCGCAATTCGCCGGAGGACGCGGGCAGCAGACCGCACAGCATGCGGAACGTCGTGGTCTTGCCGGCTCCATTCGCCCCCAGCAGGCCGAACACCTCGCCGCGCGTGACGTCAAAGCTGACGTCGTTGACAGCGTGAAAGGGGCCGAAAAAACGGTTCAGCTTGGCCACATGCAACACGACTCCATCGCCCGCTTCTGCCGCCTGCGTAACCTGGGCCGGCACACGGCGCGGCCGACGCGCCTGCAGCCGATCCACGAACACGTCGGCAAACGTCGGCGCCACCGGCTGCCATGTGCCCCCATCCAAGGCCGGCGGCGCGGCGGCTGCGCTGAGCAGCGCCCGAACGCCTGTTCCTTCCAGCCGCACATCCGTCACACCGGGCGCGGCCAGCAAATGCTGTTGCAACGTGCGACGGTCGAGCGTGGCGTGCCGCACGGCGAAGCAGCGTCCTTCCAGCCCGGCGGCCAATGCTTCCGGCTGCCCCTGGGCGAGCAGGCCGCCGGCATCGAGCAGCACAACCTCGTCGCAGTGTTCGGCCTCATCAAGATAGGAGGTTGAGATCAGCACCGTGACACCGCGCATGCGCAGGTCGGCGATAATCGCCCACAGTTCGCGCCGCGAAATCGGGTCCACCCCGACCGTTGGCTCATCAAGCAGCAGGAGTTCAGGCACGCGCAGCAAGGCGCAGGCCAGGCCGAGCTTCTGCTTCATACCCCCGGATAGCGCGCCGGCGCGGCGAGCACCGAACGGGCCGAGCGCGGTCAGTCGCAGCAACTCGGCGTAGCGAGCCGGACGCTCCGCCGGCTTCAGGCCCTGAAGCTGTGCGTAGAGGTCCAGGTTCTCCTGCACGGAAAGGTCCTCATATAGGCCGAACCGCTGTGGCATGTAGGCAATCCGGGGCTGGATACGCGCCGCGTCACGGGCAATATCCAGCCCTAGTACATCGAGCCGCCCGGCATCCGCTCGCAGCAGCCCGGCGGCGAGCCGCAACAGGGTGGTCTTGCCCGCGGCATCCGGGCCGAGCAGGCCGGTGATGCGCCCGCTTGGGACGCTGAGCGTCAGATTGCCAATGGCCGTCACCTGCCGCGCACCGCTGCCGTACCGCTTGCTGACCCCGGCGAAGTGCAGCGCTGGCGGGTGGCCAGGCTCAGCCACAGGGCTGCTCGCCCCGCATCGCAGCGGTGTTGTCCTTGAGTGGGATGACGACCGTCACCGGCGCGCCCAGCCGCAGTTTCCCGTCGGGATTGCAGGCATAGACATGCATCCGGTACACGAGTTCGGTGCGCACCTCGGTTGTTTCTACGGTCTTCGGCGTGAACTCGGCTGTGGTCGAGATGAAGCCGACCCAGGCCGGGAACCGTTCGCCGGGGAATGCATCGCTCTCCACAAAGGCGCGCATGCCTGGCCGTACTTGGCCAAGCTGGCGCTCGGGCAAATAGGCGCGGGCATAGACCGGGTTGATGAGATCGAGCGTCAGCGCCGGCCGGCTGGGGCTGGCCATATCCCCCACCTCCAGAATGCGGTCCTCGATGGTGCCGTCGGCGGGCGCATAAAGTCGTGCGTCGGCAAGCTGCTGACGGGCGAGGGCCAGCGCCGCCTCGGTGGCGCGGAGCTGCGCCTCGGCGACCTTGATGTCTTCCCAGCGCGGCCCCTCCAACGTCAGTGCCAACGTCTGCTCGGCCGATTCACGGTTGGCAGTGGCGACCTTCAGCGCCTGCTCGGCGTTGTCGCGGGTCAGCAGGGACTCGGCGCTGGTGCGAGCCAGTTTGGCGTAACGGTCGAAGGTGAGACGATTATTCGCCTCGGTCGCCTGCGCCGCGGCAAGTGCGGCGCGAGCCTGCGCAATCTCCTCCGGCCGGCTGCCGTTGCGCAGGCGGAGGAGCGTGTTGCGCGCTGCCGCTGCGTCGGCCACCGCCTTGTCGAAGCTCGCCTGCATGCGCGTCGTGTCCAACTCCGCGAGCAACTGCCCGCGCTTCACTGGGTCGCCCTCCTGCACCAGGATGCGTGCGATACGGTCATTGTCATTGAAGGCAAGCTGTGACTGGCGAATGTCAATGCTGCCGTAGGCGCGGACGAAAACCGCAACGGCGGGCGGTTGTGCCAGCCACCAGGCCGTACCTGCACCGCCGAGCAGCACGAGAACCAGGACTGCCAGAACCGGCCAGAGTCGCCGCCGGCCGCGCACCAGAGGGGCAGGTGCAACGGCACCGGGCAGATGCGATTCCCTCGGCAATGCGGATTGGCCAGACATTTTGCCAGTTCTCCAATGATCCGCGTGGAATGCGGCGCCATTCCGGCGCAGTGGGCGCTCCTTACCGCCGCGTGCACGGGTGAACCTTGATCTGGCGCAAGGGCGGTGTCGCACACGCGGGCACCTGGCGTAGCGCGTTGTCGTGCCGGGCTTGGTTCCGTCGATGTGCTGTTCGTGAACTGGCAGACCCTGATCCGCCTGATCTTGGTTGATCGGCCGCAGTGGGCGCAAAGTAAGAAATATAACGACAATTTAAGATGGTGCCGGGTGAGGGATT
>DAICYU010000025.1 GCA_027311485.1 Acetobacteraceae bacterium | reverse complement strand
GGTTTGTGCAGTCCCGGCGCGTGAAGGGGGGAACGCCATGACCGGCGGTGTGACGGTGCTGGATCATCCGCTGCTGCGGCACAAACTGACCCTGCTGCGGGACAAATACACGCCGACCGCCCAGTTCAGGCAGGTCGCGCGGGAGATCAGCACGCTGATGGCCTACGAGGTCCTGCGCGACCTGCCGGTGGAAATGGTCGAGATCGAGACGCCGCTGGAGACGATGCGGGCGGAGCGCATTCCCGGCAAGAAACTGTGCATTGTCTCAATCCTGCGCGCCGGCAACGGCATCCTGGAGGGCATGCTGGATCTGGTGCCGTCCGCGCGCGTCGGCCATATCGGGTTGTACCGCGATCCGGCGACACTGCAGCCGGTGGAGTATTACCTGAAGCTGCCGAGCGATGTTGGGGAACGGCTGGTTGTGCTGGTGGATCCGATGCTGGCGACTGGGCACTCGGCCGCCGCCGCGGCGTCGCGGCTGAAGCAGGCCGGAGTCACGGCGATGAAGTTCGTCTGCCTTCTGGCGGCACCCGAGGGAATTGCGGCGTTCACCGGCGCGCATCCGGACGTGCCCGTGTTCACGGCCGCGGTGGACCGGGAACTCGACAGCCACGGCTATATCCGCCCAGGGCTCGGCGACGCCGGCGATCGGTTCTACGGCACCCGCTGAACCAACCCGCCGCGCCGCTCGATCGCGACAGCCCGAAGCACGGGCGGCACACCTGTGCTGCACACCGCCAACCCCGGTCATCCTTACGTTGCAAAAAGAACCGCGGCGCTGTGCTCGGCGCCGTCAAGCACTCGACAGGAACCGCGCCTGTCGTAAGCTTCCGGAAAACCAGGGAGGAAGCGGACATGACCGACCAGATGAAGCCGGCCTACGCGAAGAACATGCGCATCATTGGACACACCGATCAGGGCGGCGGGCGTGCCGACGGCGTGCAGATCATGGTACACAAGGGTCACGCCTTCGTCGGGCACATCTTCTCCAAGGGATTTTCCGTCATCGACGTGGCCGATCCGACCCGGCCCAAGCCAGTAAACTATATCGCGGCACCGGCGAATACCTGGATGTTGCATCTGCAACAGTTTAATGATCTACTGCTGGTCGTGCACGCGAAGGACATGTTCGCGCAGCCCGAACTCGCCGATGAGAAAAATTACTATAAAGGCAAGATAAGCGCCCACGGCGATACATCGGCCGAACAGAACTGGTCGGCCGGTTTGGCGGTGTACGACGTCAGCAAGCCAGCAACGCCGCGGCAGATCGGTTTCATGCCGGTCGGCGGCGGCGGGCTGCACCGCCTGTGGTATGTCGGCGGACGCTGGGCCTATGCGTCGGCGCTGCTGGACGGCTTCTCCGATTACATTCTGGTCACCATCGACATGGCGGACCCGACCAAGCCCGTGCTCGCCGGCAAATTCTGGCTGCCGGGCATGAATGTCGCCGCCGGGGAAGTGGCGCACTGGCCCAGCGAAATCGGCCGCTACGGGCTGCATCATGCCATCGTGCACGGCGACATCGCCTATTGCAGCTGGCGCGATGCCTGCCTGGCGGTTGTGGACGTTGCCGATCGCACCGCGCCGAAGCTGATTACGCACCGGATGTGGGCACCGCCATTCGGCGGGGGCACTCACAATGCGCTGCCGCTGCCCAATCGCGAGTTGCTGATTGTGGTGGACGAAACCGTGCTGGATAATCGCGAGGACGGCGAGAAGCCCATCTGGGTCTTCGACAATCGGGTGAAGTCCAACCCAATCAGCATTGCGACGTTCCCGGAGCCGAACGACACCGATTACCTGAAAGTCGGCGGTCATTTCGGGCCGCATAACGTGTATGAAAACCGGCCAGACCACTTCGTGAGTGAAGACCTGATCTTCGCGACGTACCAGAATGCGGGTGTCCGGGTTTACGACATCCGGGACAAGTACCGCCCCGTGGAAGTGGGGGCCTGCGTGCCGCCGCCGCCCACGAAACTGGTTGACCCGCGGCCCAATCGCCCGAAGGTGCTGCACTCGGCGGATGTCTTCGTCGACAGGAACGGCATCGTCTACTGCACGGACTTCTCGGCCGGGCTCTACATCATGGAATACACCGGGTAGAAAGCATGATCGCATAAGGCTGCAAGCCGGAAGGCCTGAATCATGCGATCAAACGATGCCTTCCAGGTCATGATCGGGTCAATCTGACCCGATCATGACCTGGCTGCGCTTTGTTCGTGCCGTAAAACGCGTCGATGGCGAGCCCATGTCCCCGGCCCGAAGCCGGGGATCAGCGCCCGCCATGACGTGAAGTCACCGTCAGCGGTCAACGCATAACGCCGCTTGGGTTACTTCCCCCAGATCTTCTTGTAGGCATCCCGATAGCCGTTCTGCGGATCGAAGACGTTGTTCGGGCCGCCATCCTTGTTGATGTTGGCTTTGATGAACAGGTGCGGTGGCGCGACATAGCCACTCGGCTTGTCGCCGGCGAAGGCGCGGTTCAACTCGTCGACGATCTGCCATCCGTGCAGGCTCAGCGGTTCCGCCACTGTCGCCACCTGATACTCACCCGAACGGATGCGCTGGAACGCCGGTTCAGACCCGTCACCCGCGGAAATCGCATGCGGGGGCGCGCCGCCCCCGATACCCGCCGACTGGAGTGACGGCGCCATGAAGTCGAATGTCAGGTCGTTGACGGACAGTGCATAAGTCCATTTCGCCCCGTATCGTTGCAAGAGCGATGTCGTCAGCTGCGGCATGCGGTTCGCCGCATCGGCCAGCGGCGTATCCTGGACGCTCAGCACCGCGCAGGTCTTGCAAGACTTGATGACAGTAGCCATCTCGTTCGACTTCGCAATGGCGATGGCGTACGCACTATCGGTAAAGATGATGGCGCCCGCCTTGCCGTTGGAATCCGCCACCGCATAGCTCGCGGCGGCTTTCGCCACTTCCATGGGATCGGTGGTGATGTTGGTGAACACGCCATATTTTGGCATCGGTCCAGGTTTTGCCCCCGAATGCCAGCCCACCACCTTGATGCCGGCTTTCACCGCCGACTCGATCGCCGACGCCTGTTCAGCCGCGTCGATCGCGTCCAGCACCAGCCCGTCGGCCTTCAGCGCGATCGCCTGGGAGATACCTTCGGCGCGTGCGTTCACCGATCCTTGCCCGTCAATGGCGCGCACTTCCCAGCCCAGCACCTTGGCCGCCTGCTCAATGCCCATGCCGACGCCGCGCGCGCCGCCGTTGCGCTGGTCGGTGGAAACATAGACGATCAGCTTGTGCCCGCTCGCTTTCGGGCCAGTCGTCGGGCCATCCCATGTTGTCACCGGCGCGGTGACCTTCTTGATGTAGTCCTTCGCGGCCTGCACCCCATCGTCGGCCCAGGTGGCTCCGGTCATGGCGAGCAGGCTGGCCGAGGCCAGCAAGGCGGCACTCAGCATCGGGCGTTTCAACATTTGTTTCTCCCCAGTGGTAGACCGCCCTGGTGCATCCTGTGCGGCCGGTGATCCGCTTGGCGCGGAATTGGTTATTTCTCCGCGTCGCGGCTGCGGCGCACTGCCGAACGGCGGCGCTGTGCGTAGCCGGCGATGCCGATCGCCACGATCAGGGTGGCGCCGTTGAACAGCGGCTCCACGAAGAAGGCGGCGCCAAATTGTTGAAGGCCGGAAATGCCGACCGCGAGGATCAGCACGCCCACCAATGTGCCCCATACGTTCACCCGGCCGGGCCGGATCGTCGTGGACCCCAGGAATGCCCCGACCAGAGCCGGCAGCAGGTATTCCAGCCCGACACTTGCCTGCCCGATCCGCAGCTTGGAGGCCAGCAGCACCCCGGTGAATGCGGTCAGCAGGCCGGAGGCCACGAACACGCCGATCACGTAGGCCCGCACCGGGATGCCGTTCAGCGCCGCCGCCTTGGGGTTGGCGCCGATTGCGTAGAGATAGCGGCCGACCGGCAGCCGCTCGGTGATCAGCCACAGCAGGACCGCGACGCCGAGAACATAGAATGTGCTGATCGGCAGCCCCAGAATCCAGGTTGCATTGATCGCCAGAAACCCGTGTGGCAGCGGCCCCATGATCTGACGGCCGTCCGTGTGCCACATCGCGAAGGAATACAGGATGGTGCCGGTTCCCAACGTTGCGATGAAGCTGTCGATCTGCGCCACTTCCACCAGCAGCCCGTTGACCAGTCCGGACATCACGCCGCCCACCAGCGTGATCGCCACCGCCGCCGGCCAGCTAAACCCGTATGTGACCTGGAGTGAGATCGCGGCGACGTGCCACAGAACGATGCCATAACCCACCGTCAGGTCGATGCGCCCGGCGATCATCGGCAGCATCGCCGACAGTGACAATAGCGCAATGACCGATTTGTCGCTCAGGATGGATCGCGCGTTCAGTGCGGTTGGGAACGTATCCGGCAGCAGGATGGAGAACAGCACGATCAGTCCGACGGTCAGGATCGGCAAGCCGTACACCGGCAGCAGGCGGCGCAGCCTTTCGGCCGGTCCCATGGTCCCGAGTTCCGATCGTGTGGGTTCAAGCGCGTTCGATTGCAGCGACTGCATGGGTCACCCGGGAACAGAGGTTCGTGAGGCATCAGGGATGCTGGCCGAAGCGGCGGCCAGCAGCGCCTGCACCGAGAGATCGGCCTCGGCAAGTTCCGCCACCACGCGGCCGCGGTCGAACACCAAGGCCCGGTGGCAGACGTTTGCGACTTCCTCGAAATCGGTCGAGACGACCAGAATGGCTGCTCCCGCCTGCAAGGCGACGTTGAAAAGGCGATAGATCTCAGCCTTGGCACCGACGTCCACCCCGGCCGTCGGGTCCTCAAAGATGTACAGTTTCCCGTGCAGATGCAGCCAGCGGCCAACCACGACCTTCTGTTGGTTGCCACCGGACAGCGCCTCGATCGGCATCGCCGGCTCGTTCGGACGCAGTCCCACCTGGTGGCCGAGATCACGCGCAGCCTGTGTCTCCCGGCCGGGTCGGATGTAGCTCAACCGGTGCAGCCCAGCCGCAAGTGGATTGATGTACATGTTCTCCCGCACCGACAGCATCGGCACGACGGAACCGGCCGTTCGGTCGCCCCACACCAGGTTGATTCCCGCCGCCATCGCCTGATGCGGCGAACGTGGCGCGATCGGTGTGCCGTCCAGCGTGGCCAGGCCGCTTGTTGCGGGTTCCAGGCCGAACAGGGAACGACCGACCAGTTCCTGCCCGGCCCCCCGCAAACCGACCAGTCCAACGATCTCACCGGCGTGAATGTTCGCCGTGATCGGCCCGACCCCGCCGACGCAGAAGCGGTCCAGCATCAGCAGCGGCCTGCCATGCTTTTCCACGGGGCGGCGGAATATCTGCGAGGGTTCGCGGCCGACGATCAGCAGGATGGCTTCCGCCGCGGTGGTGGTGGCCACCTGGCGATCGCCGACGACACGCCCGTCACGCATCACCACCATCCGGTCGGCAATTTCGAACACTTCGTCCAGCCGGTGCGAGACGTAGATCATGGCAACCCCGCGGTCGCGCAACCGCCGCAGGCTTACGAACAAACGCGCGACCTCGTCGGCCGGCAAGCTGGCGGTGGGTTCGTCGAGCACCAGCAATTCGGCATCGGCGGCAAGCGCCCGACTGATCGCCACCAGCGATTTTTCGGTCCGGCTGAGCGACTGCACGCGCGCATCCGGGTCGATGTCTGCACCAAGGAGTTGCAGCGCCCGCGCTGCCCGCCTGCGTGCCGCCGACCAGTCCACGACGCCGAACCACCGTGGATAACCAAGGGCGAGACAGATGTTTTCAGCCACCGTCATCCATTCAATCAGTCCAAGATCCTGATGGATGAAGGCGATCGGCAGCCGCCGCAGCCCCTGCGTGGCATCCTGCCCGGCAAAATGGATGCTGCCGGAATCCAGAACTTCGACGCCGGCGAGTATTTTGATCAGTGTGGACTTGCCCGCCCCGTTCTCGCCCAGAAGAGCGACAATCTCACCGTGCGCCACCTGAAGGCTGACGTTGTCGAGGGCGCGGGTTCCGCCGAACTGCTTAGACACGCCGCGCACATCCAGCAGCGATGCGCTATCGTCACGCGGGCGAACGCGGCCCTGTGGCATTCTTGTTCATCTCCCTCCCCCGAAGCCGACATTCTGATACAGGCGCACGAGACAGCCACGCCGGCCGATGCCGATTGAGAACAGAAGACATCAGTCAGGCCGACAGTGCAAGCAGCAGTACTGGCCAATCGTTCGACATGCGCCGGACGGTGTGAAACTGACGGGGTGAAGCTCAGGCCGCATCCGGCGAAGAAAACGCCTGGCCGCCCCTCGTGTCCGGACGACAGCAGAGGCCGGTGGCATGGCCACCCCAGTCGTCCACCCCAGCCAGACAACCCGCCGGTTTGCGAAAATTGAACCCCCGGCCGGGCAGAACCATGTACCCTGCATTCCAAAACAACCAGGGAGGAAGAACCCATGTCCAGACGTATGTTCCTGGCCGGCCTCGCGGCTGCGTGCCTGCCGATCCGGGTGCGTGCCGCCGCAGACACGCCTGGTGTGACCGCCACCACGCTGAAGATTGGCAATACCGCGCCTTACAGTGGCCCGGCCTCCGCCTATGGGATCATCGCCCGGACCGAGGCCGCGGTGTTCAAGATGATCAACGACCAGGGCGGGGTCGGCGGACGGAAGATCATCTATGACTCCCTGGATGACGGCTACAGCCCGCCAAAGACGGTGGATCAGGTCCGGCGGCTGGTTGAGCAGGATCAGGTCGCCTTCATCTTCGCCACGGTCGGGACGCCGACGAACACAGCCATCTACCGCTACACCAACGGCAAGCACGTGCCGCTGATCTTCCTGGGCAGCGGGGCGAACAAGTGGGGCGATCCCAGGCACGCGCCCTGGGTCATGGGCTGGCAGCCGAGCTACCGAACCGAGGCGCAGATCTATACGCGCTACATCCTGCAGGAGAAGCCGGAGGCCCGGATCGGCATCCTGTACCAGAACGACGATTTCGGGAAAGACTATCCGGCCGGCGTCCGTGACGTGCTTGGCAAGGATTTCGACAAGCGCGTCGTCAAGGTGGTATCGTATGAAACGACCGACGCGACGATCGACTCCCAGGCTGTGGCGTTGCAAGGGTCCGGCGCCGACGTGCTGATATCCGCGGCCACGCCGAAGTTCGCCGCCCAGATCATCCGGAAGATCGCCGAGCTGGGCTGGAAGCCGCAGCACTTCATGACGAATGTTTCCATCTCGGTCGGCTCCGTCATCAGGCCGGCCGGAGAAGACAATGCCAAGGGCCTGATCAGCGCCGCGTACTTGAAGGACCCGACCGACCCGACATGGAAGGACGACGCCGGCATGAACCAATGGCGCGCGTTCATGGCCAAATACATGCCGGACGCCGATATCACCGACGGCGGCACGGTGTTCGGCTACGGCGTCACGATGTGCCTGTGGGAGGTGCTGAAGCAGTGCGGCACCGACTTTTCCCGCCCCAACATCATGAAGCAGGCCGCCAACCTGCATGACGTGGAAATCCCGGTCCTGCTGCCCGGCATCAAGGTGAGCACCAGCCCGACCAACTTCCACCCGATCCGGCAGATGCAGCTTACGCGCTGGACAGGCCAGCATTTCGAGTTGTTCGGCAAGGTGCTGGAAGGGGCGTCGACACAGGCCAGGCCTCCGCCTGCGGTGAAACAAGCCGTGAACCGGCCGTGACGCGGATCGCGGCCGGGCATCCGCCGCTGTCGGGGGATGTCGCTGTCGGGGGAATGACAAATCCCGCGCCAGGGCTTAGGCTTCGTCCGAGATGGCACTCATCCTGGTCCAGACCGAGGACTTCGACACCGGCGCGGAAATTGCCGCGCTGATCGCCGGCCGCACCGATGTCGGCGGCATCGGCTGTTTCGTGGGCACGGTGCGGGCGGACAAGAGCACCACAGGCTCCTCCGTCACCGGCATGACACTGGAACATTACCCCGGCATGACCGAACGGGCGATTTCCCGGATCGTGCAGCAGGCCGAGGAACGCTGGCCGCTGCTGGGCTGCACCGTCATCCACCGCGTCGGTCCGCTGCGGCCGGGCGACAACATCGTGCTGGTGATCGCCGCCTCATCCCACCGGCAAGCGGCGCTGGACGCGACGGCGTTCCTGATCGATTGGTTGAAGACCAAGGCCCCCTTCTGGAAGCGCGAGGACTTCGCCACCGGCGAAGGCGCCTGGGTCGACGCAAGGGAGGAAGACGACGCCGCGGCGTCCCGCTGGAGCACCTGACCGAACCGGGAGGAAAGGCAGAATGACAACAACACTGCCCATCGACCAAATGATTGATACGACAAACGGCATGATCAGCCGTGAGATTTTCGTCTCCCCCGATTATCACAGGGAGGAGTTGGAAAAGCTCTTCACCCGCGCCTGGCTGTTCGTCGGGCACGAAAGCCAGATCCCGAACCCCGGGGATTTCTTCGTCTCCCGCATGGGCCAGGAATCGGTGATCCTCTGCCGCGACATGCAGGGCAAGGTGCATGTCTTTCTGAACTCCTGCCGGCATCGCGGCATGAAGGTGTGCCGCTACGAACAAGGCAACACGTCGCTGTTCGTCTGCCCGTATCATTCCTGGAGCTACACGACAGACGGCAAGCTGCAGGGCGTGCCCCTATATCGCGTGCTGTATGAAGGCCAGCTCGACCGTGCCGAATGGTCGCTGATCGAAACGCCACGGCTGCATGTCTACAAGAGCACCGTCTGGGCCTCCTGGGACCCGGACGCGCCGGATTTCATGACCTATCTGGGTGATGCGGTGGACCATCTGGA
This sequence comes from Acetobacteraceae bacterium, assembly GCA_027311485.1. GTDB lineage: Bacteria > Pseudomonadota > Alphaproteobacteria > Acetobacterales > Acetobacteraceae > Rhodopila. The sequence continues at coordinate 8,472 of DAICYU010000025.1, read as the reverse complement.
CCAGGTGCTGGACTGCCGCGACGGCCGGCCCGGCGGGTCCGAGGTCATCGGCGTGCACAAATGGATCCTGCCCAGCAACTGGAAGTTCGCGGCCGAGAACTTCCTGGGCGACACCTACCACAATCCATCGCACCGGTCGGTGGACATGATCGGCATCGGGCCCAGCGCCCGCGCCGGCCAGTCCGGGCGGCGGGACAACGAATACAACAAGGGCCAGCACGTCTGGGTCAGCTTCCCGCAGGGGCATGGCGTGCACAGCGTCTGGATGCCGGAAGGCTTCGATTACCAGCCGTCCTACGCCCAGTATCCAGAAGTGGACGAATACTTCCGTCATTGCTTCCATGAACGGAAAACCCGCCTGGGGGACAAGGCGCGGATCATGCCGTTCACCGGCAATCTGTTCCCCAACGTCTCCTACCACGGGCGGCAGCCGCGCGGCCTGTGCGTCTGGCACCCGCACAGCCCGACGGAAACCGAAGCCTGGCGCTTCTTCCTGGTCGATGCCGACGCGCCCGCCATGGTGAAGGACGTGCTGCGCCGGTTCTACATGCGCTACTCCGGCCCGGCCGGGATGACCGAGCAGGACGACATGGAGAACTGGCTCTATGCCACCGCCGCCAGCAGCGGCCCGATCGCTCGGCGTTACCCGTTCAACTACCAGCAGTCGCTGGGTGCTTTCAAACGAAACGATCCACTGCCCGGCGACGTCAGCACGCAGATCACCGAGCAGAACGCCCGTAACTACTACGACGTCTATGCCCGCTACCTGAAGGGCGATGGCTGGGACTCCCTGCTGGGACGCGGCGACGCTGTGCGGGTGGCCGCGGAATGAGCGCGGTGGTGGAACGGCCGCGCGGACTGGCCTGGTTTCAGTTGAAACAGGAGGTCGAGGACTTCCTGTACATGGAAGCCGATCTGCTGGACCAGCGGTGCTTCCGCGAATGGCTGGACCTGCTGGCGGATGACATCGTCTATTTCATGCCGATCCGCCGCAACGTGAAGTTCGGCCAGCATGCGGAAAAGGAAAACACCCGCCAGGGTGAAGGGATTTCCTGGTTCGACGAAGACAAATGGACACTTGGCAAACGTGTGGAACAGATACTGACCGGCGTTCACTATGCCGAGGAACCGCTGTCCCGCGTCACCCATATGGTCAGCAATGTCCGCCTGCTGGACGTGACCCCCTCGGCGGAAGACCCGGCCGAGGTCACCGTCGGCTGCCGCTTCCTGGTGTACCAGAACCGCGTCGAATACGAGAACTACACGTTCATCGGCCGGCGCACCGACACGCTGCGCCGGCACGGCGACTCCTGGCTGATCGCAAGGCGAGAGATGATCCTGGAGCAGAACGTCCTGCTGGCGAAAAACCTGAGCATCCTGTTCTAGAAAGGGAGGCGGAAGCATGCTCACGGTAAACGAGATCAAGCCCGGAACCAGACTGGTGATCGCCGGCGACCTGGAAGCCGAGGTGATCGAAAACATGGGCGACGGCGAATGGCTGCGGGTTCGCATCCTGACCGGCCCGGATGCCAGCACGGAAGAGCTGTGCCACGCCACAGATGTCGTGGCCACGGCATGATGCGGATCGGCTTCCTGCCCAGTGACTTCAACCCCATGATCCTGATGCTGGGGGAAGGCGAGGACTGCAGGGCACTGGGCGGCGCCCTGCGGCGCTTCGCGCGGGAGCAGCAGGATGTCGCATTCCAGAAGCTGCGCTTTTGCCAGTGCCGCGATATCGGACTGCGGCTGACCGCGCAGCCCGGGCCAGAGGGCGTTCAGCGCCTGGGCCGCACCGGCTTCATCTGGCGCCTGACGGCCGAACGCGCCGCCGGATTCGCCGATCGGCTGGAAGATCTGGGTGAGCCGGGCCGCGTCGCCGGCAGCGAAACCCTGGATGCAGGGACCGAGGACGGGATCTCGATTAAGGTCTCGCGGGGCGAATATACCGACGACTTTCTGTCCGGTCCGGGCGGCGACGCCGGCTGATCAATCGCTGCCGGTGGCGAACGGGGCGAAGACCTGCGCCAGAACCTCATAGATCGGGCGCTTGAACGGCACCGCGATGCCGGGCAGTTCGGCCAGTTCCATCCAGCGCCAGGCATCGAACTCCGGATGGGGATCCAGGTCCAGGCGGATGTCGGTGTCCTGGCCGGTGAAGCGCAGGGCAAACCAACGCTGCCGCTGGCCGCGAAAGCGGCCCCGCCATGCGATGCCAAGTAGATCAGGCGGCAGATCGTAGGTCAGCCACTCGGGATGCTCGCCGATGACCTCGGCGTTGCGCGTGCCGATCTCCTCCTCCAGTTCCCGCAACACAGCGGTTCTGGGGTCTTCGCCGTCGTCGATGCCGCCCTGTGGCAGCTGCCAGCCGCCCGCCGCGCCTTCGGCGTTCGGCATGTCGGCCCGGCGCGCGACGAACACCAGGCCTGCGCGGTTGAACAGCGCCGCGCCGACATTGGGGCGGTATGGCAGGTCGGTCATTCCTGGATATCCTGTGTCGCCTGAGTTTCCCGCACCGCCGGCGGCACGACCAGCGCGCTGACCGGTGCAAGCAGGATGCCTTTTTCGGACAAGCCCGCGGCCCAGGCCGCCACACGGTCCAGCGCCACCGGGCGCGGCAGTGTCACGATGCCAAGCGCCGAACCTTTCGCCCGCGCGGTGGCGGCGAGCTGATCCAGCCGTTGATCGATCGTGCCGGCATCGGCCGGCGCTTCGTCCACGATCGCGTCCGCATCCCGGGACCACACATACCGAAGCGGAGCAGGCCGGGACCTGGTGGCGATAAACAGCAGCCCGCGATCAGCCACATCGCGCAGGATCGGCTGCAGCTGGTCCGGTGCATCCAGCATCTGCTCGCCCTGCATGCCGCCCATCACACTGGTGAGCCCGACATAGCCGGTGATCCGGGACATGACCCAGTGCAGCCGGGACAGGTTCTCCGCCGGGGACAGCGAGGTCATCAGGGCATGCCGGCTGTCGGGATCATTCACCGGGAAGCCGGCGGGCAGCATCGGCAGCGACAGCACATACTCATGCCGCGCCAGCCGGGCGGCGGCCAGGATATCCACGACAGGCCCGGCATAGGGCGAAATCGCGAGCGTCACGGGACCGGGCAGAAGCTGGATCGCGGCCATGCTGTCCGCATGATTCAGGCCGATGCCGGCGATGAGCAGACCGACACGCGGCCTTAGGTCCGTGCGATCGAAACCCGCGGCATAGACCGCCATCGGGGTTCGGCCATCCGGCGCGACTCGCGGCAGCACGTCCTGTCCGCCATCCCCGGCCTGCTCCAGCAAGGCCGGGTCCGGGCCGGCCACCGGATCAGTCCCCGACCGGCCGGGGCGGGCGAAAGCCTGTGCCGCCCGTGCCGGGGTCGCGGCCGCGACAGACGACGGCGTGGCCGGATTGGCGCCGGAAGCCGGGCGCGCCACCGGCGGAGCCGGCGGCGGTCCCATGATCTGCAGCGTCACCGCACCGAGCGCACCAACCGCACCGACCGCGAGCCAGAACATCCCCAGCGCGCGCCATCCCCTGAAACGTGCGCTGGCTTCAGTGCCCGGTGTCGATCGGCTGGCCACGGACGGATGGCGTCAGTTCGCCGAAGCGCTTTGCTGCGCTACCATTGCGTCCACAACCGCAAGCGCCTGCTGCAACTGGAAATCGGTCTGGTCGGGCTTGGCCAGGTCTAATTTCGGGAAGTTCTCCGGAGGCTTGTCGGGGATTTGCTTCGCGATGGCCGGCAGGTCGGTCCGCGGCGGCAGGGCCTGGGCACCGGTGCCGCCCTCATTGCTCAGAACGCGATTGTAATCAGCCTCATGCTCACCGCCGAAGCTCTGCGGCGCCTCCCGCGATTCCTGCACACGGACGTCCGGGGTGATGCCCAAAGCCTGGATCGACCGGCCGGACGGCGTGTAGTAGCGGGCGGTGGTCAGGCGCATGGCGCTGTTGCCCGGCAGCGGGATCACGGTCTGCACCGATCCCTTGCCAAAGCTCCTTGTGCCCAGCAGCACCGCTCGGCGGTGGTCCTGCAGCGCGCCGGACACGATTTCGGACGCCGATGCCGAACCACCGTTGATCAGGACGACCAGCGGCGCGCCATGCAGGATGTCATCGCCTTTGGCATCCCAGCGCTGGCTGTCCTCCGGATGCCGAGCACGGGTGGAGACAATCTCCCCCTGGCTGATGAAATCGGAGGAGACGGCAACGGCCTGATCGAGCAACCCACCCGGGTTATTCCGCAGATCGAGGACCAGGCCCTTCAGCTTGCCGCCGTTCTGGTCGCGCAGCTTCTTGATGGCCTGCCGGATGCCACTGTCAGCCTGTTCAGTGAACTGCGACAGGCGTACGTAGCCGATATCATGCGGCTCGGGGCGAGACTTCACCACCTGAATGCGAATGGTTTCGCGGATCAGCGGCACCTCGATCGGCTTGTCCACATTCTGCCGCTTGATCGTCAGCACGATCTTCGAATTCGGCGGACCGCGCATCCGGTCCACGGCGTCGTTCAGCGACAGGCCGATCACGGTCTTGCCGTTCAGGGCGGTGATATAGTCGCCCGGCTTGATCCCAGCCCGCGCCGCCGGCGTATCGTCGATGGGCGACACGACCTTGATCATGCCTTTGTCTTCACTCACCTCGATGCCGAGGCCGCCGAATTCGCCCTTGGTCTGGATCTGCATGTCCTTGAACGCTTTCGCGTTCATATAGGAGCTGTGCGGGTCGAGGCCGGTCAGCACGCCGTTGATGGCGTTTTCAATCAGTTCCTTGTCGTCAACCGGGTCGACGTATTCGGCGCGCACCCGTTCCATGACGTCGCCGAAGATTTTCAGCATTTCATACATGTCACCGTGGCTGGCACCTTGCGCGAGAGCCCGGGTCAGAAGGCCCAGGTTCGGCCCGATGACTGCGCCGCCGATGAAGGCAGTGCCCAGCAACAAACCGTACTGCCAATGCCGAATACGAAGACCCATGCAACTCTTCCTCTGGCGCCGCGGACCCGCTCCGATAGCGTAGCCGCCACTATACAGCGGAACGGGCCAGCAAAAGCCAGAAGTATCAAACAGCCGAGTCTGTCAGCGAACTTGCTGGCGGGTTTCCCCGCCTGAACCGGTGCGTGGCGGGCCCGCCCGGCGGCTGCAGCGCTATGCAGCCGCCAAGGAGGCCGGGTTGACGCCCTGCGGGCCGTTCCGCAGCTTTGTCCGGTGATCCCGCCGCATGCGCTCGGCCTCCTGCCGGAGGATTTTCGCCTGTTTGCGTTCCAGTTCGCGGCGTTGCTGCCGAGACAGCTCGATAACGTAGCCTGGATCCGGCGCGGTGGGGCGGCACGGCGCCGCGATAGCCGGTTTTTCGGCCGATTGGGCAGCCGGCACACCCGGGGTGTGCGGCTGTTCGTGCGCGGCGCCGTCCGGGCGCTGCTTGCGTAACCTGTCCAGCACGCGCTGGCATTGATGGGCGGACCGGTGCAGGGCGTTGGCGTTGCCACGCAGCCGCAGGACGGCGCTGAGCGACAGGTCCGGATTGGCGGACTGCGCCAGCGCTTCCAGCATGCTGAAGCCAAGACTGGTGATTTCAGCGGCGAGGCGGAGTTCCTGCTCGGTTCGCGGATCGTAGGCGGCGAGGGCGCACAGGGCCGCATGGCGCGCCGCGGACGCATCGCCCGCGGCACCGTTCATGAACATAGGCGCCAGGAAGATGAGGATTTCTTCGAGAAAGGCGGCGGCTATGTTGGGAAAAGCGGACATGGCGGGCCTGTCGGGACGGGATCGGCGGACGCAGCAAATGAACATTACAGGAACATATATCGCGCTGCAAGCAAAAATTCCTATGGCGCGCCAGTCATTCCACCGGGCAGCTCAGCCTTTCTCCGCGCCACCGGCACGCAACATGCGCAACAACCGCGGCGGGCGATGATCTGCGGCGCGCGGTGCAGTCACTGTCAGGCGCTGCACCGGGCCGTTCCTGCCCGCGGCGGAAACACAGATCCTGAACCGTTACGGTCTCGCTCAGCCGGCGCGCAAGGCCCGATCCAGCAGGCGGACGGAATGCACGGCTTCGCGGCCGGACAGGTCGCGGACCTGATGGCGGCAGGAAGTACCGTCGGCGACGATGAAGTCATGGTCGGCGGCGGCCCGCACGGCCGGCAGCAACGCAGCCTCGGCCATTGCGCGTGACGTGGCCTCGGTTTCCGCCTGGTATCCGAACGTGCCCGCCATGCCGCAGCAGGAGGAATTGATCGGCTTGACCGTCAGGCGGGGAATGCGTGACAGCATCGCCAGGGCGTCGGGGAAGGCGCCGAACGCCTTCTGATGGCAGTGCCCATGCACATGCGCCGTGCCGGGCAGCGGGCCGACCGGAATTTCGGCCTTCTCACGCGCCAGAAACTCACTCAGCAGCATCGCGCGTTGGGCAAACCGGTCCGTTTCCGGGCCTGGGCGCAACGACCGGAACTCATCGCGCATGGTCATGATGCAGGACGGTTCCAGCCCGATGATGGGCAGATCGGCCGCCATGAAGCGCATCGTGCGTTCCGCTTCCAGCCGCGCCTTGTCAACGTTGCCGGCAGCGAGCCAGGTACGCCCGCAGCAGAGCGGCCGTCCATTGCTGGCAGGCAGCACGGCACGATACCCGGCGGCGGACAGCACGCGGACAGCAGCGCGCAGGTTCTCAGGCTCAAAATACCGGTTGAAGGTGTCGGCGAACAGCAGGACATCGCCACGCGGCTGCACGGGGACGGCCATGGGAGTGGTGGTAACGGCTTCGCGGTCCCGGAACGGGCGGCTGCTCCAGTGCGGCAGACGCCGGTGGGCGGAAAAGCCCAGGTAGCGTTCAGACAGCCAGCGTAATGACGTAAGCTCATTGCGGAGGTTCGCCAGCCCCGGCATCCGCGCGGCCCAGGGGGCGTAACGGGGCAGTTCGGCAATCAGGGATTCTCGCCATTTCGCGCCGGTGCGTTCGGCGCGTGCGGCGGTGACCTCGATCTTCATCTTGGCCATGTCGACGCCGGTGGGGCATTCCGTTTTGCACGCCTTGCAGGAGACGCACAGCGCCATGGCGTCCGCCACCGCATCCGACGCCATGGCATCGGCGCCGAGCTGGCCGGTAAGGGCCAGGCGGAGGGTGTTAGCACGCCCGCGGGTGACATGGGTTTCGTCGCGGGTGACACGGTAGCTGGGGCACATCACGCCGGCGTCGAAGCCGCGGCAGGTGCCGTTGTTGTTGCACATCTCGACAGCGCCGAGCATGCCGTTCAGCGGGCCGGGATGGTCGGACCAGTCGAGCTTGGGGGTGAAGCCGCTGACCGCGCCGTAGCCCGGGCCGTAGCGGAACAGGGTGCGGTCATCCATGCGCGGTGGGCGGACGACCCGGTTGGGGTTCAGCAGATTGGCGGGATCGAAGGCGTCCTTGACCGTCTGGAACGCCTGTACGATGCGCGGCCCGAACATCTGCTCATGGAATTCGCTGCGGACGATGCCATCGCCATGCTCGCCGCTGTGCGACCCCTTGTAGGCACGGACCAGGGCGAAGGTTTCCTCGGCCACGGCACGCATCGTGGCGACGTCGGTGGGGTCCTTCAGGTTCAGCACAGGACGGACGTGCAGGCAGCCGACCGAGGCATGGGCGTACCAGGTGCCTTTGGTGCCGTGGCGTTCGAAAACCTGGTTCAGCCGCTCGGTGTAATCAGCGAGGTCTTCCAGGTTGACGGCGCAATCCTCGATGAACGACACGGGTTTACCATCGCCCTTCATCGACATCATGATGTTCAGGCCAGCTTCGCGGACGGCGGCGATATCGGCCTGGAAGGCGGCGTCGGTGGCCTGGACGACGCCGGGATGGCCAAGGTCGGCCATCAGCTGTTCCAGGTCCTTGAGTTTCGCCAGCAGCGGGCCGTCCTCATGTCCATGGAACTCGACGATCAGCAGGCTGTCGGGTTCGCCCATCAGCATGCGGTCGATGGTGCGGCGGTAGATGCCGATGCCGCGGCCCAGGTCGATCATGGTGCGATCGACCAGCTCCACCGCCTCGGGGTCCAGGGCAACGATATGCTGCGCGGCGGCCATGGCGGCGCGGAAGGTGGGGAACTGGCAGATGCCCAGAACCTTGCGCGGCTTGATCGGGTGCAAGGTCAGCTCGATCGCGGCGGAGAACGCCAGCGTGCCCTCGGAGCCAACGAGGAGGCGGGCGAGATTGTCGCGGGCGGATTGGCGGGCGGCGGGCGTCAGGGCGTCGATGTTGTAGCCGCCGACACGGCGGAGCTGCCGGGGAAAGCGGGCCTCGATCTCGGCCGCCTCGGCCGCGCCCAGGCGGCGCAGGCGCTGGATCAGGTCGGCGATGCGGGCGGGGACGGTTTCGCCCAGGTTGTCCGGCGTCGGGCCAAAGCGATGCTGCGAGCCATCCGCGAGGATCGCGTCGATGGCGCGGACATTGTCGGCCATCAGCCCGTAGCGTATGGACTTGGAGCCGCAGGAGTTGTTGCCA
>DAICYU010000259.1 GCA_027311485.1 Acetobacteraceae bacterium | reverse complement strand
TCCTTCATTTCTCATGCATTCAGATGCCAGGACACGGTGCGCAGCGCTATGCACTTTCGGAACCAGGCCGCACATGCCGCGAGGCCGTCGGACCGGCGTTGATACAATCGACTACCCGGAGGGGCTGGCGGTCATGCAAGTCACAGGGCGGCACACAGGACAGCTGTCAGGCATAGGCTTTTTTGTTGCGGGGCTCTGAGGCATAGTCGCGGCATGACTGAGAGCTATACGCAGACATCGGCGCATCGGGAAACCGCCACCGGGAAGACTGCCGTCGCAAGAACTGGCCGGCACGCGGACCGCAACGCCCAAGCAGGAGATCAGCAGTTTGTGATTTCAGCATGGACTTAGGCAGGCGGATCCGCACAGAGCCGACCGCATGGATAGTCACCGGACGACCGGCAGACAGTATCCGCACGTGACAAAAATTGTCATGATGCCAACTCGAAAAGCCGATAGACGGCGATCCGCCTGGCAGAGGAAGTCGCACGGTTGAGGGATGAGTCGCATCGCATATCAGGGGCCATGAAGCACACCTTCCTGTCCGGCGGTGGCGAGCTGGCGACGCTTATCCAGTCGTTCGATTGGGGCGCCACATCGCTGGGTGCCATCGACGCCTGGCCGCCTACCATCCGCACTACAGTCGGGCTGATGCTGCGCTCTCCGGTTCCGATTGTAACATTGTGGGGCGAGGACGGCGTCATGATCTATAATGATGCCTATTCCGGGTTTGCCGGCGGCCGGCATCCACGGCTGCTGGGCTCACGGGTGCGGGAAGGCTGGCCCGAGGTCGCGGAATTCAACGACAACGTCATGAAGGTCGGTCTGGCAGGCGGCACCCTGGCCTACAAGGACCAGGAGCTGACGCTGTACCGCAGCGGCAAGGCGGAGCAGGTCTGGCTGGACCTCGATTATTCACCGGTGCTGGACGAGAGCGGCCAGGCGGTCGGCGTGATCGCCATCGTGGTCGAGACGACCGAGCGGGTGCTGGCCGAGCGACGGTTGGCCGAACAGGCGCACACGCTGACGGTGTTGAACCAGATCGGCACGGCTCTGGCCGCCGAACTCAATCCGGATCAGGTGATCCAACAGGTCACCGATGCCGGGGTAGAGCTGATCGGCGCGGAATTTGGTGCCTTTTTCTACACCATGCGCGGCGAGGACGGCGAGAGTTACCGGTTGTATGCGCTTTCGGGCGCGGACCGCATGCATTTCCAGAATTTTCCGCCGCCGAGCAATACGCCCTTGTTCCAGCCCACGTTCCAGGGCGAAGGGGTGGTCCGCGTCGACGATGTGACAAGCGATCCGCGGTATGGGCGTGGCGCCTCGTTCACCGGCATGCCGCCGGGCCACCTGCCGGTCCGCAGCTACCTGGCCGTCCCGGTCGTCTCCCGCTCGGGGGAGGTGATCGGCGCCTTGTTGTTCGGCCACTCCGTTCCCGGCCGGTTCGAGCTCAAGCATGAGGCGCTGATGACCGGCCTTGCCGCCCAGGCCGCGATCGCAATCGACAATGCCCGCTTGTTCCAAACCATCCAGCGGCTGAACGAGACGCTGGAACGGCGGGTATCCGAAGCGCTGGCGGAGCGGAAGCTGTGGGCGGATATCGTCGAGGGCACTGATGCGTTTGTGCAGGTGGTGGACCTTGGCTACCGCTGGCTGGCGATCAACAAGGCCAGCGCTGATGAGTTCGAGCGGATCTACGGCAAGCGCCCGCAACTTGGCGACAACATGCTGGACATGCTGACGGACCGGCCTGACGACCAGGCGGCGGTGAAGGCGGTCTGGCGCCGGGCGCTGTCCGGTGAGGAGTTCACCGAGGTAGGGGAGTTCGGCGATCCCGCGCTGGATCGCCGTTATTATGAAATGAAATTCAATGTCCTGCGCGACAAGGACGGCGGCCAGATTGGTGCCTACCAGTTCGTGTACGACGTCACCGACCGGCTGCGCGACCAGACCCGCCTGGCCGAGGCGGAGGCGGCGCTGCGCCAGTCGCAGAAGATGGAGGCGGTCGGCCAACTGACCGGCGGCCTGGCGCACGACTTCAACAACCTGCTGACCGGGATTTCGGGCGGTCTGGAACTGCTGCACTCACGCATCGCACAGGGGCGTCTCACCGGTCTCGATCGCTACATCATCACGGCGCGGGCGGCGGCGGAGCGGGCGGCTGCGTTGACGCACCGTCTGCTGGCGTTTTCGCGCCGGCAGACGCTCGATCCCCGGCCGACCGATACCAACCGGCTGGTGGCCGGGATGGAGGAGCTGATCCGCCGCACGGTGGGGCCGGCCGTCGCTGTCGAGGTAAGCCCGACGGCCGGGCTGTGGACCACGCTGGTGGATCCGAACCAGCTTGAAAGCGCGCTGCTGAACCTGTGCATCAACGCGCGCGACGCCATGCCGAACGGCGGCACGCTGACGATCGCCACCGCCAATTGCCAGATCGAAGAACAATCCACACGCAAGGGCGATTTGCCGAGCGGCGCGTATATCTCGCTGTGCGTCAGCGACACGGGCACGGGCATGACGCCTGACGTGGCGGCGCGGGCTTTCGATCCGTTCTTCACCACCAAGCCAACCGGATCGGGAACCGGGTTGGGGCTGTCGATGATCTACGGCTTTGTGCAGCAGTCCGGGGGGCAGGTCTGCATCGAGTCTGAACCGGGTCGGGGGACGGAGGTTTGCCTGTACCTGCCCCGTCATCACGGGGCGGCCGAGAACGCCGAGCCTGCGATTCAGGTCGGCGGGGCGCCGCGCGCCGAGCGTGGTGAGACGGTACTGGTGGTCGACGACGAATCTGCGGTGCGGCTGCTGGTGGCGGAGGTTCTGCAGGAGCTGGGCTACCGGGCGATCGAGGCGATGGATGGCGCGGCGGGCCTGAGGATCGTACAGTCCGACGTGCCGCTGGACCTGTTGGTGACCGATGTCGGGCTGCCGGGTGGGCTGAACGGGCGGCAACTGGCTGATGCGGCCCGGGTGATCCGACCGAACCTGAAGGTCCTGTTCATCACCGGCTATGCCGAGAACGCCGTGCTCCGCCATGGGCAGTTGGCTGCCGGCATGCATGTCATGACCAAGCCGTTCGCGATGGAGGCGCTGGCATCGCGGATCAAGACGATCATTGCCAACGATTGATATCGGATATCGCCGGCGGCGTAGGCAGCGGACGGGCGCGCGCAGGGGAGTTTGACGGCACGCGTAATGGTCGTATTTACAACTTCATTATGTTACGATATTGTAATATACAAGAACGATCGCCGGAATTCCGCCGGGGCTGCAGAGTCTTCCTTCCGATCCCTGCCACTTGCATAGGGGTCAAAAATCCGCCTTGTGACGTTTCAGTATCGCCGCTTGTTGCTGATCATGAAACGCGAGGTAAGCGCCATGGCATTGCCCACACTCGATCATGTCGTTGTCGATGCCAGGGAGAGCATCGACGCGGCGGCCGAAGCGTACACGGCCCTTGGTTTCCAGCTGACCCCGCGCGGCCATCATACCCTCGGGTCCAGCAACAATCTTGCGATCTTCGGCACGAACTACCTGGAGCTGCTGGGCTTCGGGCAGAACGGCGGCATGCGTCCGGAACTGATGCCGTTCCCCGCCGGCCTGAACGGCCTGGTGTTCAAGACAGACAATGCGGCGGATACGGCGGCACGGGCGCAGCAGGCGGGTATTGCCGCCTCCCCCGCCAGCGCGTTTTCCCGCCCGGTGACGGTGGATGGCACCACGCGCGATGCCAAGTTCCGCACGACGCATCTGCCGCCGGACGTGTCCGGCATCGGACGGGTCTATTTCTGCGAGCATCTGACGCCGGAATTGGTGTGGCGCCCGACGTGGCAAGTGCATCCGAATGGGGCACAGCAGGTCATTCGCGTGCTGGTCGCCACCGATGATCCGTCGCGGCAGACCCGGCTGTTTGCCGGCCTGTTTAGCGATAGTTCGGTCGCTTCGCGTGCGGACGGGACCGCCGCACTGAGCCTGTCCGATGGCGGCACCGTGGTGCTGGCGCCGGTCACGAGGACGCTGGAGGCACTTGGCGACGCCGCCCCCGATGCGGCCGGACGCGCCAATTTCATGGCGGCCCTGGTGATCCGGGTGGCATCAATCGATGCAGTGGCCCGGTTGTTGCTCGGCTTGCCGGGCCTTGAGGCAGATCGTCACCGGGTGGTCGTCCCGGCGAAGGCGGCCTTCAACACGACGCTGATTTTTGAGGACGAGCATGCCGACTGATTTGCGGCTGGAACCGACGACGTTCCGCAACCTCGGGATGACGATAGTCGTGCTGTAAGGGCTTCCCGGCATTGAGCGTCCCTCGCCTACGCCGCCGCTGCGATCCGGTCCGAGAGCTTGGCAATGGCCAGGCTCATCGCGGCCGTGATCGCCTCGGGGCGGCTGGACCCGGCATCCACGTGGATAACGGCGTGGCGACTTTCCTCGCCCGTGCGTCTGCCGGGATCGCGGATCACCCAATCGGCTTCCAGCACCACCTGCCCCGTCGCGTCACCGCTGAATTGCTCGATGTTCACCGCCAGGACGCGCACCCCGCCAGGGGGTGATGGATCGCCCGGCGCGACCACGAACGGTACCCCGATCCGGTCACGCAGGTCCGCTGTCAGCGCACGCTGAATCAGCTCATTGAGCGGTGCTACCCAGCGGTCCCGGTCCGAAATCTCGATGCTGGTCCCCTCGCCGCGGGTGACGAGCCACAGGCGGTCGAGCGTGCCAGGCAATGTGACATGCCCGACCTCGATCGGGTTGTCGCCCCGAACCGAGACATGCATCGCCTGCCCCGACGGTTCGGTCACCAGGGTATGGAAGTGGGTCTTTGGACTGCCGCCACAGGCCGACAGCAATACGATGGGAAGCAGAACAAGAAACCTGTGCCTCAACCTGGCCCTCCTTTGCCGCGCAGCAACGCCTCGGGATGGCGGTCGAGATAATCCGCCAGCGCGCGCAGGCTGCGAGCGGCGCGGCTGAGTTCGTACAACGTATCGCCCATGCTTGCGGTCCCGGGCGCGCTGGTCTGCACGCCACTGTTGCCCACCAGGCCCTTAGCCGCAGCCAGAGTGGACTGCGCCTGGGTCGCGGTGCGGCGCAGTTCCGTTAGCAGCGGGCCTGCCTGCGTGCTGGCATCATGCGTCACGTGCTCGACATTTGCCAGGGATTGATCAAGGCGCGCCAGACTCTGCGTGATTTCCGGCGAGCTTGTGATCGTCGCGATCCGCTGTGTCGCCTGGTGCACTTCGTCGGCGATCTGGTCGATCGGCATGGCGTCGATCTTCGCCGCGACCGCATTGACCTGCGCCATAAGTCCGGCGATGTCGGATGCCGGCCCGGTCGGAATCTCCGGAACCGGCGCAGCCCCCAGGGTCGCGGAGGCAGCCGACGGTACAAAGGCCAGTTGCACGCCTTTCGCGCCGACCATCGGGATCTGGCTGCCCAACCGGGCACGCAGGCCCTGCGCAATCAGGTGGCGCAGCAACGCGTCCATCTGCGGCTTCGCGTCCTCGGCCCAACTGACGCCGCCCGCCAGATCGATGGTGTCCGGTTCGATCGCCAGCGTCGCCACCGTGTTCAACTGGCCGTCGGTGGGGTCGTATTGCAGCCGGCTTTCCGTCACGCTGCCCACGCGCTTGTCGGCCAGCGTCACCGGCGCACCCGCTTTCAGGCCACCGGCATCCTGCGCATGGAAAACCACCCGGTAGCGGACCGCGCGGTCATCGGGGGCGTGTTCCGCAGCGTCTCGACTCTCATACAGGGGAAAGACGGTGTCTGGCTTGGCGGCCGAACCACTGTCTGGCCCGGCGGGGGTTTCGAAGCCCACGGCGCCCTCCAGCAACGCCGGCACGGATTGCAGTTGCAGCCTTGGTCCGCCACCCGCCATCGACACCCGCGCCGCGCCCGCGTCCCAGAAGCGCGTGTTGGCGCGGATCAACTTGTCGAATGGCGCATGCACGAAAAGATCGATCTGGAAATGGCGTTCATCCTTATCCAAATGCTTCGCCTCGACTTCGCCAACCGAAAGATCGCGATAGTACAGGACTGATCCGCGATCGATATTCCCCAGCCGGGCGGTGCGCAGGATGAAGTGCGTGCCTTGCGGATCATTGGCGTTCACGGGACGCTGCGGCAGGCCCTGATATTGGTCCTGCCGGCTGCCGGGATGCGGCTC
>DAICYU010000258.1:4267-6187 GCA_027311485.1 Acetobacteraceae bacterium | reverse complement strand
GCCGAGCGTGGGCTCCAACGCCGGATTCGGGCGCCATGAGGGCGCGATTCCACCGGGGCTGGCCACGCAGGAAGCCTAGTCACGTGTCTGCCGCCGCCGCAAGGGGCGGAGTATCCGAATGTAAGAAGCACAGCGGCCGGGCGGTAGGCCTATGGCACCGGGGTCACAGTGTCTCGGGTGCGACCACATCATCCTTCGGCGCTTCCAGTGCAGCGACGCGCGATTCCAGCGCCGCGAGCCGGGTTTCCAGCTCGGCGGTCCTGGCTTCGGCGGACTCCTGCCCGGTGCGGGCCATCGCAGCCATTTCCTTGACGGCGTCCAGTTCCTCCCGCCGGACCAGGTCCAGGCGCAGGATCAGGTCGTCCAGCCGAGCGCGCATCATCGCCTCGGCTTCCTCACGCAGACCCGCGAGGGCGGACATGGCACCGCCGGCCACGCCGGCGATATCATCGAAAAAACGCGGCCGATCGCTCATGATTGCTCCCACTTCGCAATGGCGGCTTCCAGAGCCGCCATGCCTTCCGTATATAGCGCGCCCATGATCCTGATAACTGGCGGCGCCGGATTCATCGGCTCCAACCTGCAAGCCGTGCTGGCTCAGCGCGGCCTGGAAACTGTGGTGGCCGACACGCTAGGCAGCGACGGCAAATGGCGCAACCTGGCAAAACATCCGCCGGCACGGGTGGTTCACCCGGATGAGCTCGATGCGTTCCTGGCAAGCCATCCACCGATTGAGATGGTGTTTCACCTGGGTGCTGTCAGCGAGACGACGGCGATTGATGGCGATCACACCTGGGCGACGAACGTCGAACTCAGCCGCCGCCTGTGGGAATGGTGCGGGTCCCGCGGCGTTCGGATGGTGTACGCCTCGTCCGCCGCCACCTATGGCAACGGTGCCGAGGGCTTCGACGACGACAACGATCCGGCGGCCCTGGAACGCCTGCGACCGCTAAACCTGTACGGCTGGACCAAGCACGCATTCGATTTGCTGGTGACGCGCAGCCTGCTGACCCGGCGGGAGCGTCCGCCGCAGTGGGCGGGTTTGAAGTTCTTCAACGTTTACGGCCCGAACGAGTATCACAAGGGCAAGATGATCTCGGTCGTGAAGGTCAAGCACGATGAGGTCGCGACAGGTGGCCCGGCGCGGTTGTTCAAGTCCGACCAGGCGGGATTGGCGGATGGCGCGCAGGCCCGCGACTTCATCTGGGTGGGCGACGTCGTCGATGTAATGATCTGGCTGATGGAGACGCCGGCGGCAAGCGGGCTGTTCAACCTGGGTACTGGCCGGGCCCGCACCTACCTGGATCTGGCGCACGCCGTATCGGATGCGGCGGGCCAGCCCAGGAAGGTCGAGTTCATCGAGATGCCGGCCAGCCTGCGCGGGCAGTACCAATCGTTCACGCAAGCGCCAATGGACCGACTCCGGACGGCTGGCTACACGGGACAGTTCACGCCACTGGAAGAAGGCATACGGCGCTACGTGCAGGGTTATCTGGCGACTTCCGACCTGTTTGTATGATCCCGGTCCTGCTCTTTCCGCAGTTCGACCCGGTTCTGGTTCAACTCGGTCCACTCAGCATCCGGTGGTACGCGCTTGCGTATATCACCGGCCTTGTTCTCGGATGGCGGCTGGTGCGGCGGCTGGTGCGGCGTACCCCGGTTGTGGCCACCGAGCTCCAGGTCGATGACTTCCTGACGTGGGCAACGCTGGGCGTCGTTCTGGGTGGGCGATTGGGCTATGTGCTGTTCTATCAGCCAGAGGTGTACTTTGCGCATCCGGGCTTGATCTTCGCCGTCTGGGAAGGCGGCATGAGCTTCCATGGCGGCATGCTGGGGGTGGCGATCGCCATCACCGTATTCTGCTATCGCAATCGGATTCCGCTGCTGGGCTTCGCGGATCGGGTTGCCGTGGCGGCGCCG
>DAICYU010000258.1:0-4257 GCA_027311485.1 Acetobacteraceae bacterium | reverse complement strand
ACGGCGCAAGTGCTGGGCGCGTTGAAGGATTTGTTGGCTGACCCGGCGGTTTTGAAGATTTTTCACGACGCCAAATATGGTACTGAAATTCCCGCGCGCGCCGGACTGTCCCGTGTTCCCGACCGTCTGCGTGCCACGCCATCCGAGCCAGATTTATGAGGCTCTGATGGAAGGGCTGATACTATTTATCGTGATGTTCGTCTTCTCCCGCCGTGACGCGGTGCGCGCGCGGTTCGGCATGCTGACCGGCATTTTCCTGTGCGGCTATGCCGTCGCCCGCATCATTGGCGAGCATTTCCGGGAGCCTGATGCGTTTCTGGGCTTCCTGCCGTTCGGCACGACAATGGGACAGGTGCTGTCGATTCCGATGTTCATCGTGGGCGCGTGGCTGATTTCCCGCGCCAGGCTGTCCCGTTCGGCGTCATGACGGGGCCGGCCGAACGGCTGGACCGCTTCATGGCCCGGGCGAACGCGATCTATTACGCATCACGCGACCCGTTCGCCGACTTCACCACCGCCCCGGAAATCAGCCAGATGTTCGGGGAGGTCATCGGGCTTTGGGCGGCCATCGCCTGGCAGCTTCTGGGCTGCCCTGCCCCGGTTGCCCTGCTCGAAGCAGGGCCCGGCCGCGGCACGCTGATGGCTGACGCGCTGCGCGCGATCCGGCAGGCGGCACCCGGTTTCGCCGCGGCGATGCAGGTGCACCTGATTGAAACCTCCCCCCGGCTGCGGGCGGCGCAAGCCAATCGCGTTCCCGCGGCGGTCTGGCATGAGGATCTGGCCAGCGTGCCGGAACAGCCTTTCATCCTGATCGCCAATGAATTCCTGGATGCCCTGCCGATCCGGCAGTTCGTTCGCCGTGGCCATGGCTGGACGGAGCGGTTCGTGGCCGGCGGAACCTGGGTGGAACAGCCGGTTGATGCCGCCGAGGTGCCGTCCGGCCGTGCCGCCGGCGAAGGTGATGTTGTCGAGGTCAACGAACCAGCGCGCGGTTTCGTCGCGGCGGTCGCCAACCGGCTGTGCCGGCAGCCAGGGGCGGCATTGTTCGTGGATTACGGGCCGATGCGAAGCGCGGCGGGTGACAGTTTGCAGGCGCTGGCCAACAAGCAGCCGGTCGATCCGCTGGCGATGGCGGGCGTCGCGGATCTGACGGCGCATGTCGATTTTGCCGACCTTGCGGCGGTGGCACGCCATGCCGGCGCGCAGGTGCAGGGGCCGCAGACGCAAGGTGCCTTCCTGGCGAAGCTGGGTTTGTTTCAACGTATGGAACGCCTTGCCCGCAGCCGGCCGGAGCACGCGACGACGCTGATGACGGCCGCGCAGCGGCTGACCGATCCGTCAGCCATGGGCGAACTGTTCAAGGTGCTGGCGATCCGGTCGCCGGCCTGTCCCGACCTGCCGGGTCTGGGCGGATCGTCCGCTCAGCAGTAGGTACGGCCGCCAACCGCATTCCCTGGGCCTTGCTGCTGCCAGGTGCAGTGTCACGCATGGCGGCTTCGCGGCAGCGCCCCCTGACAACGCCATTTACATCCGCCACACTCCCCCACGCGCCGGGTTGTCCGGTCAAGAACAGGGGAAACAGCAGATGAAAGTTGGCTTTATCGGCGTCGGCAACATGGGTGGGCCGATGTGCCGCAACATCATTCGCAACACCAACCATCAGGTCGTCGTGTTTGACCCGAACGCCGACGCGGTGAAAGCCTGCACTGATCTGGGGGCTACCTCCGCCGCCTCCGTCGCCGATGTCGCCGCGGGGTGCGATGTGGTGATCACCTCCCTGCCTGTCCCCAGGATCGTGGAAGACGTCGCCCTCGGCGCGGGGGGCATCGCCGAGAACGCCAGGCCGGGCACGACCTATATCGACCTGTCCACCAACTCTCCGGCAACCGCCAAGCGGGTGGCGGCAGGACTTGCCGCCAAGGGCATCGACATGCTGGAAGCGCCGGTTTCCGGTGGGACCAGCCGAGCGGCCGACGGTACGATTGTTATTATGGTGGGTGGCGATGCGAAGGTGTTCGAGCAGAATCTGCCGTTGCTGCGATCGTTCAGCGGCGAGGTGATCCACCTGGGCGAAATCGGCTTCGGGTCGACCGCAAAGCTGATCAACAACATGCTGGCGTTCTGCAACTCCGCCGCCGCCGCGGAGGCATTGATGATGGGCAAACGCTCCGGCATCGATCTTCGGAAGCTGGATGCGGTGATTCGCAACGCATCCGGCATGTCGGCCGGTTATGGCAATCTTGCCACCAAGGCGCTGGCTGGGAATTTCGCCGCGACGTTTGCATTGGACCTTGCGCACAAGGACATGCGGCTGGCTTTGGAGCTGGCGGATGAGCTGGGTGTTCCGGGCATGATCGCGCCGCAGGTGATGAGCCTGATGCGGATGGCGCGCGGCATGGGGCTTGGGTCATCCGATTCGACGGCGATGATCCGGGTCTATGAAACCGCACTGAATGAGGACGTTCGCGCCTGAGCCTACGCGCTGCGACAGCTGGGTTGCAGCCGGTCCGCCGCGACCAATCTGCCGCAACAGGTCCGCCGTCAGGGGCATTTGCTGCTGGCGGCGGCTCTACACGGATGTGTGTGGTGAGTAAGGCTTGGCTTTCCGCCACCGGCATCATAAGCAACCGGAACATATATGAAATGGGGCTTTCTGTTGACCGAGAAAGGCTTGGTGCTGGTTGTGGAAGATGACCCGCTCGTGTCGGATGTCATCGCGGCTGCCCTGGATGATACCTATGCCACGGTCGTCGTCGAGACGTCCCAGGATGCACTGGGGGTGCTTTCACGAGATGACGTCCGCCTGATGCTGCTGGACTGCACCCTGCCGGGTGGCGTGAGCCCCGATCTTCTGCCGGAAGCGGACCGGCGCGGTGCGCCGGTGATCCTGATGTCGGGTGATCCGGAACGGATCCGGAAAATCAGCGATTTGCCGAGGCCGTTTATCCGCAAGCCATTCACTCTGGCGGGGCTGTTGGACACTGTCGCCACGGTTTTGGCGGCTGGCCCCAACCCTGGCGTCACCACCACCCGCTGATGGCCTGGGCGGACTGACGAGTCCGACAGGCTGGCGATTTAAGCGGACCGGTCGTCGGAATATTCCGGCTGGCTGGCATTGGGCATGGCACGGTAGCGGCTGGGCCAGATTTCCGCGGGCTTTCGGCCGATCGCTTCCGCGATCAGCCGTTCCAGCGCCGGCCATTGGCGCTTCAATGCCTTTCCCGCAGCAGTCGAGTGATAGCCGTTCGAAGTCGAGAGGCCAGCCAAGGTTAAGCCACGCTTTTTGAGCGCCGCAAGAACATCTGCCGGGTGCCAATCCGCCGTGGTTTCATCTTCTTGCCGAGGGGAGGATGCTTCGTCCATGGCGCGCCAATTCTTCTTGCAGAGGCATAAGTAAAGTCAAGCGCATGAGCTTTACTCAGGGAATGCAACTGTATCCAGGGCGAAAATGCGGAAAACGCGACAGATCGGAAAAAAAGCATCACGATCTCATAAGAATTCCGGAAGCAGACTTTTGACTGCCCTTATGGGAATGGTTGGGGGCGCGGATGAGGCGCCTGGTTGTGTCGCCCTTGGCCGGGTCGGGCAGGCGGAACCTTGATTCGCCGGACTCGCGCCATTCCTCGGCCCGGCACCGGCGGAACCGCGCCACCGGCTTCCGCCCCTCGGCACGCTTGACCCGCAGCTTGCGCCAGAACGCGATCCGCAACGGCCGGACAGCCGGTGCGGTGAATCACGCGAATGGATCGAAGGCTAACGCAAGGCGGCCTGATCGGGCTTGTGGCTGTCCGCCTGGTGACCAACCGGCTGGTGACTGTCCTTTGGCTGACCCGCACCAGCCACAGGACCTGACGGTTGGGCCGAACCGACAGCAGCGCCGGATTGCTGGGCGGCACTGGCGCCAGGGTTGGTTTGCTGGGTGCCAGGAGCGCCGGATTGCTGGGCGGCATCGGCGTCGTGCCCCGACTGGCGGCGAATCAGATTATTGACCCCCTTGGACGCCTCGGCCGCCACGACCACGGCGACGTCGCCCCAATAATGGTCGAGCGTCCCGGCCGGAATTTCGTTCAGCTGGATCACCCGCCCCCGCTCATCGCCCGCAGCGGTCTTCAGTATCCACTGGATCTCCACCCGTTCCTGCCGTTTCTCGATGGGTACGACCCGGACAACACCCTGCACGACAAAGTCAGCGTCGGTCGGGGTGGTCAGGACAATGGGGCCCAACACGGCGAGACGTAAGCGCATCTGCTGCGTCAG
>DAICYU010000257.1 GCA_027311485.1 Acetobacteraceae bacterium | reverse complement strand
AGGGCGTTACGCACTCGGTTACGCTGGAAGGGGCACCGTCGCTTGCCGCCTTTACGCATGTCGGCACATCCGGATGGTCGGTGATCGTTGGGGCGCCCGAAGGCGTTGTGTTGTCCGACCTGCACGGGGCAATGGCGCATATCGCGGCAGGGGGCGCCGTGGTGCTGGTAGCGGCGCTGCTGTTCGGGTCATTGGCCGCGCGCGGTATTACCCGGCCGATCGAACGGTTGCAGGTTCTAGCCGTGCATGATGACCAGATCGACCCGGCCCAGCCGATTGCCACCGGGCTGGCCGAGGTCGATCTGGCGGCGCGGGCCCTGGTCGGTGCGGCGGCGGAACGGCGCAAAGTGGCGGCGGATCTGGCGGAAAGCGAGCAGCGGTTTCGCGCCCTGTTCGAACAGGCCGGCAGCGGCATGATCCTGATCGATCCCGACACATTGACGGTGCTTGATTGCAACGAATCGGCCGCCGCTTTCCTGGGCTATGGCGCCGAGGAGTTCAAGGGAAGGCCCATCACTGACTTTTCCCCGCACATGACCGCCGGGCAGGTTCAGGACATGGTACAGGCGGTCCTGGCCGGACGCAGATGGCGGTACGAAACCCAGGCTGTGGGGCGTTCCGGCACGCGCGACCTGCTGAATGCGGTGGCACCGGTGCAGGTGTCGGGCCGGACGCTGATGTTGGTCAACCAGATCGACGTCACCGACCTGCGGCGGGCCGAGGCCGGCCTGCGCGCGAACAAGGAGCGGCTGGAACTGGCGCGCGAAGGCGCCAAGCTGGGCATCTGGGACTGGGATGCCGCGCGTGCCACGCTGACCTGGAGCGAACATGAGTGGTTCCTGCACGGGCTGACGCCCCGGCCCGAGGGGCCGACCGTGGCGCTTTTCCGTCAGGCCGTCGATCCCGCCGACCTTCCGCATGTCCTTTCGACCCTGCGTGCGACGCTGGAGCAACCGGGCAGACTCTATGCTGTCGAATACAGCGTGCCGTTGCCGGATGGCACGGCTCGGCGGCTGCTGGCGCGCGGCCAGGCGGTGCGGGATGAGGACGGCCGGGTGTTGCGGATGGTTGGCATCAGCATGGATGTCACCGCCCGGTACGAAGCCGAAATGGCGCGAGACCGGCTGATCCGCATGCTGGAAACGGAACGCAGCCGGCTGTCCGAAATTATTGAGGCACTGCCGGCCGGCGTCGGCATTGTCAAAGCCACCGGCACCTTCGTGCTGGCCAACGCCCGGATGCGTGCGTTGGAGGGATCGGTCATCAGCTCGATGGCGGCGGACCCGCAGGCTGAATGGATCGCCCTGGATGCAAATGGCCGGCGGCTGCCCCGCGAACAGTTTCCAATCCGGCGTGCGCTGACCCATGGTGAAACCTGCCTGCCGGGGCGGGATTTCCTGCGACGGGAAAAGGACGGACGGGAAACGTGGATCCGCGTTGGCGCCCTGCCGCTGCGGCGCGAAAAAGGCGTGGTGGTGGAAGCGCTGGGCATTCTGCAGGATATCGACGCGGAGAAGCGCCTGCTGGAATTCCAGCAGCAGATCACGGCCAAGCTGGAACAGCGGGTGCGGGAGGAGATGGCGGCCCGCGAAGCGGCGCAACAACGGGCGGCGCATGCCGAACGCATGCATGCGCTGGGGCAGATCGCCGGCGGCATCGCGCACGACTTCAACAACGTGCTGCAGGCCGTGTCCGGCGGTGCGGCGCTGATCGAGCGGCGGCCGAACGACGCCGAGCGGGTGCTGCGCAATGCCCGCATGGTGCTGGATGCATCCCGGCGCGGGGCAGCGATCACCAGCCGGCTACTGGCCTTCGCCCGCCGTGGCGATCTGCGGGCGGAAAATATCGAAGCCGCCGCACTGTTGGCGGATATGGCCGAAGTTCTGACGCACACCCTTGGCGGCTCGGTTGTTTGCCGGACCGTGGTCGCGCCGGACCTGCCGCCGCTGTTCGCCGACCGTGGCCAGTTGGAGACGGTTCTGGTCAACCTGGCGACGAATGCCCGGGATGCGATGGCCGCGGGCGGCACACTGACACTGTCGGCCGAAGCGGAAGCCGTCGCGGCCGGCGTGCCGCATCCGGCGGGTTTGGCGTCGGGCAATTATGTCCGCATTACCGTCGCGGATACCGGCACGGGCATGGACCAGTCGGTGCTGGCGCGGGTGACGGAGCCCTTTTTCACCACCAAGGAACCTGGCAAGGGCACCGGCCTGGGGCTGGCGATGGCGAAGGGCTTTGTCGAGCAGAGCGGCGGCAGCCTGTCGATCGACAGTGCCCCGGGCCGCGGCACGCGGGTGATCCTGTGGTTGCCGAGCGCCACCGGGCCGGCCACGACGCGAGGCGACGGCGGGACTTCGCGCGGGGTGGCGGACGATCGTCCCTGGGTGCTGCTGGTGGATGACGACCCGATCGTGCGGGACGTGCTGCGGCTGTCGCTGGAAGATGCGGGCTATGCGGTCCTGGCCGCCGAGAGCGGACCGGCGGCGTTGGCGTGCCTGGGCATCGGTGACAAGGTGGACCTGATCGTTTCCGACCTGACGATGCCCGGAATGGACGGCATTACCCTGATCAAGGCGGCGCAGGAGCGGCGGCCGCGGCTGCCGGCCGTGCTGCTGACGGGGTACGCGGGCGATGGTGCGGCGCTGGCCGTCGGCGGTGCGATCAGCGGCACATTCTCGCTGCTGCGGAAGCCGGTTTCGGGCACGCAGCTGGTGGACCGCATCAGCGCCCTGCTGGCCGCCCGGAGGACCGTAGGGACGGGGTAACGCGAACACCTTCAAGCGGGATCAAAGCTGCCGGGCGAGCCGGGTAGCCGGTTACCGCACCGTGTCCAGCGCCGTTTGCAGCATCCAGGCGGCGGCGGCACGGTCCACGACCTCGGCCCGCTTGGCACGGGTCAGGTCGGCTTCCTCGATCAGGAAGCGATTGACCGCGACGCTCGACAGGCGTTCGTCCCAGAGTGCCGCCGGCAGGCCGATCATGTCCGACAGGGCGAACGCCCAGTCGCGCGCCGCCTGCGCCGCCGGTCCGACGGTGCCATCCATCGACAGCGGCAGGCCCACCACCAGCCCGCCGGCGCCCTCTTTCCTGGCAATCGCCGCAATTTCCGCGGCGTTGTCTTTCAGCTTGCCCCGCTTCAGACTGCCATACGGCGTCGCCAGTACCCGCCGTACATCGGACAGCGCAAGGCCGATGGTGCGGCGGCCGGGGTCGATACCGATCACACGCTCATTCCGCGCCAGCGACGCCAGCATCTCGCTCAGGTTGAACAGGGCCATGTGCGCCGTTATGGTCCGCCGCTTTCATAACGCCAAGGATAATGAACGCTCATGTCGCTCGATCCCGCGACCATACGCCGCATCGCGGCCCTCGCCCGCATCCGGGTGGAGGATGACCAGGTCGAGTCGCTTCGCACCGAACTGAACGGCATCCTCGGCTGGATCGAACAGTTGAATGAAGTCAATGTCGAAGGCATCGAGCCGCTGGCCGGCGGCGCGGCGATGGCGCTGACGATGCGGGACGATGTGGTGACCGACGGCGGCAAGGCGGACCAGATCCTGTCGAACGCGCCGGAGCGGATCGGCAACTTCTTCGCCGTGCCGAAGGTGGTGGAATGATGCTGACCGACCTGACGATTGCCGAGGCCCGGGACGGGTTGCGCGCAAAACGGTTTTCAGCGGTGGATCTGACGATGGCGCATCTGCACGCGATCGAGCAGCTCAATCCACGCCTGAACGCCTATCTGACCGTCAGCCACAGCCAGGCTCTGGCGCAGGCACAGGCGGCGGATGCGGCCCTGGCGGCCGGTGAAGCGCGGGCGCTGACCGGCATTCCCCTGGCGATCAAGGACCTGTTCTGCACCCAGGGCATCAGGACCACTGCCGGCAGCCGGATCCTGGAGCCGTTCGTGCCGCCGTACGAAAGCACCGTCACCGCGAACCTGAAGCGCGATGGCGCGATTTTCCTGGGCAAGGCGAACCTGGATGAGTTCGCCATGGGCTCCTCCAACATGACCTCGGCCTTCGGGCCGGTGGAAAATCCGTGGAAGCGGCGGCAGGACGCGAATGCGGTGCTGGTGCCCGGCGGATCGTCCGGCGGTTCCGCGGCCGCCGTCGCCGCGCGGCTGGCCATGGGCGCGACCGGCACCGACACCGGTGGATCGATCCGCCAGCCGGCGTCGTTCTGCGGGCTGGTGGGGGTCAAGCCGACCTATGGCCGATGCTCCCGCTGGGGCGTGGTGGCGTTCGCGTCGTCGCTGGACCATCCGGGGCCGTTCGCGCGCACCGTGCGGGACAGCGCGATCCTGCTGGGCTCGATGTCCGGGCATGATCCGAAGGACTCGACCAGCGCCAATGTGCCGGTGCCGGACTTTGAGGCGGCCTGCGCGCGCGGCGTGAAGGGGCTGCGGATCGGCGTGCCGAAGGAGTACCGCTCCGACGGCATGGCGGCGGAGATCGAGGCGCTGTGGCAGCAGGGGCTGGGCTGGCTGCGCGATGCCGGGGCAGAGATCGTCGATGTGTCGCTGCCGCATACGAAATACGGGCTGGCGACCTACTACATCATTGCGCCCGCCGAGGCGTCCTCGAACCTGGCGCGGTATGATGGCGTGCGGTTCGGCATGCGGCGGGAGGGGCAGGACCTGCGGGACCTGTATGAACGCACCCGGGCCGAGGGTTTCGGCGCCGAGGTGCGCCGCCGCGTGCTGATCGGGACCTATGTGCTGTCGGCGGGTTATTACGATGCCTACTACCTGCGGGCGCAGAAGGTGCGGGCGCTGATCCTGCGTGATTTCACCGATGTCTTCACCCAGGTGGATGCGCTGCTGACACCCACCGCCCCGTCCGCCGCGTTTGGCCAGGGCGAGAAGATGGACGATCCGATCACAATGTACCTCAATGACGTATTCACCGTGCCGTCGAACCTGGCGGGCGTGCCGGCGGCGTCGGTGCCGGCGGGGCTGGATACGAACGGGTTGCCGCTGGGGCTGCAGGTGATCGGTCGCCCGTTCGATGAGGCGACGGTGCTGGCGGTGTCGTCAGTGATTGAACAGGCGGCGGGATTTGACGCGCTGCCGGCGATCCGGGCGGGCGCATGAGGCGGATGGCTTTGGGTATGAGCGGCCATCCCGCCGTCGGTCATCGCACTGTCGGCCCGCTGATCGCGTCATCATAAAAAAAAAGCCCAGGGTGCGCACCCTGGGCTTTTTTGTTGCTCCGTCAACTGGCGGATCACGCCATCCAGTGATCCACGGCCAGGGCGCCGAATAGCGCGAACAGGTAGACGATCGAGTATTTGAACGCGAGTTTGGCGGGCAGATCACCGGTCAGGCTGACGCCATCGGCGTCCTGCTGGTCAACCGTGACCTGATAGGACCGCCACAGGAACACGCCGCCGAACAGCAGCGACGCGACAAGATACGGCAGGCCGCTGGTGCCCAGGACATAGGGCAGCGTGCTGAGCGGCACCAGCACCAGGGTGTAGAGCAGGATCTGGCGCCGCGTCTCCCGCGCGCCACTGACCACGGGCAGCATCGGGATGCCCGCCTGGCGATAGTCGTTGTTCGCCCACAGCGACAGCGCCCAGAAATGCGGCGGTGTCCAGATGAAGATGATACCGAACAGCACCAGCGCCGTCAGGTCGATGCGCCCGGTTGACGCGGCCCAGCCGATCACCGGCGGCAGCGCCCCGGCGGCGCCGCCGATGACGATGTTCTGGGGGGTCCGGCGTTTCAGCCACACCGTATAGATGAAGACGTAGAAGAAGACCGAGAACAGCAGCGACAGCGCAGCGGTGACATTCAGCACGAAGCCCATCACCAGGATGGAGATGGCGGCCAGGATGATGCCGAACCAGACCGCGCCCTCGGGGCTGATCCGCCCGGCGGGAATGGGACGGTTGCGGGTTCGCCGCATGACCGTGTCGATATCACGGTCGTACCACATGTTGATGGCGCCGCATGCACCCGCCGCCCCGGTGATGCACAGGATGGCGGTCACGCTTTGCAGCAGCGTCAAATGACCCGGCGCCAGGATCAGCCCGATTACGCCAGTGTACACCACCAGCACCAGCACGCGCGGCTTCAGCAGAGAAAGCCAATCAGCGAGTTTAGGCGTGCCCACGAATGGACTGTCGTGGGCGAGGGCTTCCTCCGACAAGATCTGTGCCTCCAGGCTGTGCGGGACGGGTCCCTATCAGATATGC
>DAICYU010000256.1:6014-6271 GCA_027311485.1 Acetobacteraceae bacterium | reverse complement strand
GCCGGGCCATGGCGGCATGGTGATGGCGACGATGGCAAGGGCCTCGTCGCCCGAAGCGCGGAACTGGAACGCGGTGCCGACCGGGATGGTCAGGCATGTCCCCGGCACCAGGGGAGTTGTGTCCTCAACGTGCCCGCGGGCACGCCACATCTCGCCGCGCCCGGCGATCACGTACCATATTTCCTCGACGGTGCGGTGCCTGACGGCGCCTGAGACCTGCCCGGCGGGGAGGCGGAAATGCGCCATGCTGCCGCCGG
>DAICYU010000256.1:0-6004 GCA_027311485.1 Acetobacteraceae bacterium | reverse complement strand
ACCCGTCGGGCGCCACGGCGTCGTGGTCGGCTGGCAGCGTGATCGTGGCGAATGGGTCCAACACACACGTCCTTTCCCGGCGCAGTTTGCCCGCCGGCGCGGCCTGTCTGAGCGAGCCCGGGCTGGCAGCGTCCCGGCTGGCAGCGTCCCGGGTGGCAGCGTCCGGGTCGACGGATGACGGGCTGCCCAATACCGGGCTGAAGGTATCGCCGCGGCGGTTTGGAGGGAAGCGTCCAACGCGGAAGTCCGCAGCCGGGAAGCGCCGTCCGGACAGTCCGCAAGATCATGCATGCGGTATTACTGGCGTCACGGTCGAAACGAGTCTCTGCCAGGCATTTTCGGGCTTGCTTCACGCAACGCGTGCGACCGTTGGTGAAACGCTGTAAGAAACGGCTTTGACTTGGAATGGGGTGCCCGATGTCCGTGACTGCGCTGCCGAATGCGACGCTGCTTTCCGCCTATGAAGCCATGACACCAGGCTCCGCGGCCCTGGCGGCGCAGGCGCGGGATGTGCTGCCAAGCGGGGTGGCGCATGACAGCCGGCATTTCGATCCATATCCGATCTATATCGACCATGCCGCCGGCCCGGTAAAATGGGACGTCGATGGCAACCGATATGTTGATTATTTCGGTGGCCACGGCGCATTACTCCTGGGCCATAACCATCCTGTGGTAATGCGCGCGGTGCAGGAGGCGCTGCAGCGCGGGACGCATTTCGGCGCCTGCCACGAACTGGAAATTCGCTGGGCCGAGGCGATCCGACGGATGGTGCCCTCGGCCGAACGGGTGCGCTTCACCTCCTCCGGGACCGAAGCGACGCTGATGGCGCTGCGGCTGGCGCGCGCCTGCACCGGGCGCAGCAAGCTGGTGCGGTTCCGCGGTCACTTTCATGGCTGGCACGACCACATGACCAGCGGCCACGCCAGCCATTTCGACGGCACGCCGACCAGCGGCGTGCTCGGTGGCATCTCCGACAACGTCCTGCTATGCGACCCGAACGACGTGGAGGGAATTTCACGTCTGTTTCATGATCACCGGGATATCGCGGCGGTGATCCTGGAGCCGACCGGGGCGAATTTCGGCAAGATGCCGATCCTGCCATCGTTCCTGTCGGTGCTGCGTGACCTGACGCGGCAGGCCGGCACGATCCTGATCTTCGATGAGGTGGTGACCGGGTTCCGCGTGTCCCCGGGCGGGATGCAGCAGGAAGTCGGCGTCATGCCCGACATGACGACGCTGGCAAAGATCGCCGCCGGCGGGCTGCCGGGCGGGGCGGTGGCGGGACGGAAGGACATCCTGGACTGGCTCGACTTCAAGGCGACCAAGGAAGCGGGCCAGGAGCGTATTTATCATCCCGGCACGTTCAACGCCAACCCGGTGACGGCCGCCGCAGCAGTGGCGACGCTGGACATCATCGAGAAAACCGACGCCTGCGCCCGCGCCAACGCCTACGGCACCGAGGTCCGGCGCCGGATGAACGACGTGCTGGTGGAGGAAGCGGTGAAGTGGGCCGTGTTCGGCTCCTATTCCGGCATCCACATCTATACCAACCCGGACGGCGCCGACATCGACCCGCACCACTTCGACGCGGCGGCGTTCATTCCGCAGATGATGAGCAAGCCGCGCGGCGAGGGTGTCACCGGCAAGGTCCGCATGGGGCTGCTGGTGAATGGCGTGGATATGAACTCGGGTCCGTCGGGGACGATCTCGGCAATGCATGGCGAGGAGGAAATGACGACCACCGTCGATGCGTTCCGGGCGACGGTCCGGGCGCTGAAGCGGGAAGGGGCCATCAACTAGGTTGGCGTGGAAGCCGGCGCCCTGATGCGCTGGCTTCCGATCGGGGCACGACGTTACACCACCACCCCCCGTCCCGGTGCGGGGTGGACCCAGACGTCATGCAGGAACCCGCGTCGGACCGTCTGGCCCTGGATCGCGGCGCCGAGTTTTTCCGCAACCCGGCGGGACCGGGTGTTGGTCGGCACGATATAGCTGACCAGCCGGTCCCAGCCGAAGGTTGCGAAGGCCCAGTCACGGGCGCAGGCGGCGGCTTCGGTCGCGAAGCCGTGGCCCCAGAATGGCGCCGCGATCGTCCAGGCAAGTTCGGGTTCCGGCCAGTCCGCCGGGTGCAGGATGCCGACGCGGCCGACGAAGTCCCCGCCATATTCGACGGCGAACATGCCATATCCGCGCAGTGCCCATTGGCCGAGGAACTGCTCCATCTGCGTCCAGGCTTCCTCGCGACTCAGCAGCTTGCCGCCGAGCCAGTCGCGGATGCGCGGGTCGGCGTTGAGGGCGGCGTAGTCGTCCCAGTCGCTGGCGCGCAGGGCGCGTAGCCGCAGCCGTTCGGTCGTCAGGGTGGGAATGTTCATGGCCGTCTATGCTCCCGTCGTGCGCCGGCATACGGTGCGCCGATCATGGTCCAGACTGCCAGCCCGTTGCCCTCTGTCGACGCCCTGCTGCGGGCGCCGGAAACCCAGGTTCTGCTGTCCCGCTTCGGCCGGACCGAGGTCACCCGCATGCTGCGGGACACGCTTGCGCAGCGCCGGGCCGCCGGGTTGTTCGGCGTGCCGGCAGCGCAGATCATCGATGAGGCCGCGGATGGGCTGGCGCGCCGATTGGCCCGGTCGCAGCGGCCGGTGTTCAACCTGACTGGCACGGTGCTGCACACGAACCTGGGGCGCGCGCCGATGCCGCAGGAGGCAGCCGAGGCGGCGGCGGAGGCGATGCGCAGCGCCACCACGCTGGAATTCGACCTGGAAACCGGCCGGCGCGGCGAACGCGACGATCATGTCCGTGACCTGCTGTGCGAACTGACCGGCGCCGAGGCGGCCACCGTGGTGAACAACAACGCCGCCGCGGTGATGCTGGTGCTGAACACGCTGGCCCTGGGCAAGGAAGTGCCGGTTTCCCGCGGTGAACTGATCGAGATTGGCGGCGCGTTCCGGGTGCCGGACATCATCAGCCGCTCGGGCGCGGTGCTGCGGGAGGTCGGGACCACCAACCGGACGCACCCCCGCGATTATCAGGACGCCATCGGTCCGGCGACCGCGGCGCTGATGCGGGTGCATCAGGCGAACTATGCCATCGTCGGCTTTACCGCCGCGGTGCCGACCGAGAGGCTGGCGGCGATCGCCCATGCGGCAGGGCTGAAGCTCATCGACGATCTGGGCAGCGGCAGCCTGGTCGAGCTGGAGCGCTGGAACCTGCCGCACGAGCCGACGCCGCGCGAATCGCTGCAGGCGGGGGCCGACGTGGTGACTTTCTCGGGCGACAAGCTGCTGGGTGGCCCGCAGGCCGGCCTGATCGTTGGTCACAAAACTGTGATTGAAGCAGTCAACCGGAACCCTTTCAAGCGTGCCCTGCGGCTCGACAAGGGGCGGCTGGCGGCGCTGGAAGTGGTGCTGCGGCTGTATCGCGATCCTGACCGGCTGACCTCCCGGCTGCCGGCCATGCGGCTGCTGACCCGTTCGGCGGACGATATTCAGGCGACGGCCGAACGGGTGAAGGATGCGGTGGGTGCGTTCGCGGCCGGGGCGACGGTGACGGTCGAACCGTGCCGCAGCCAAATCGGCTCGGGGGCGCTTCCAATCGATCTGTTATCGTCTTACGCGCTGACGGCAACGGCTAACAATCTGGAAATGTTGGCGAAATATTTTCGTAATCTGCCGCGCCCGGTGATCGGCCGGATCGCCAAGGGGCAGTTGCTGCTGGACTGCCGGTGCCTGGAAGCAAGCGACGAGCAAGCCTTCATTGCCCAACTGGGGTGAAGCACCGATACTGGGTGACGGAGGAGAATCGGTCCCGGTGGGCCGGCCGGACTTCAAACCCGGTGGGGGCTGCCAAGCGGTCCTGGGCAGGTTCGACTCCTGCTCTCCTCCGCCATCCGGCGCGTCGCCGAACTCCCTGAAAACGCATGTGGCGGTTTCGCAACAGTGTGGCCGGATTGTAGCTCTACCCTCTCGCGCCGATCGGTCCGGGTGACTATTACAAGGCCGAGCGACAAGGCGACCGACAGTTATTATGTCGCGCCTGAATCGCCCGGTTGGATTTGCATGGAGAGTAAAAATGAAGTTCCGCAACGCTTTGCTGGCGGCAACTATTCTCGCGCTGCCGTTGGCGGCGAAGGCGCAGCCCATGACCGGTCTGTACGTCGGCGGTGGCGCCGGCATCGACATTATGCAGAACGAGCATGCGAAGGCGACAGCCCCGGCGCTCGGCACCATCTCCAGCGACCTGTCGACGCGCATCGGGCCGGCGTTCGACCTGAGTGTCGGCTACGGGCTGGGCAATGGCCTGCGCGCTGAGCTGGAGGGGTTCTACTCCTACAACAATTTCGGCGGCTCGAACGGGACCGGCGTTTCGTCCGGTGGGCACGAGCAGAAATACGGCCCGATGGTCAACGTGCTGTATGACTTCGTCGGCCTGGTGCCGATGGTGCAGCCGTATGTCGGTGTTGGTGCCGGTTACATGTGGGTGCAGGAAGATAACCTGCATGCGTCCGGTCCGGGCATCGCGGCCTCGGCCGCGAATGGCACGAAGGGCTCCTTCGCTTATCAGGGCATCATCGGTGCCGCCATTCCGGTTCCCGGCATGCCGGGCCTGAGCGTGACGGCGGATTACCGGTTCCTGGGCCTCGTTGGCGACCGCACGTACGGCGGCGCGGTGACCGCTGCGGGCCGCGGCACGGCGCCTGCTAACATCAAGCTGAACGACAACTACAACCACATCGTCACCGTCGGCTTTACCTATGCCTTCGGTTCGGCGCCTGCTCCGGTTCCGGCGCCTGTGGCCACCCCGGTGGCGCCGTCCCCGGTGTCGCGTTCCTACCTGGTGTTCTTCGACTGGGATAAGGCGAACCTGACCGACCGCGCGCGCCAGATCGTTGCTGAAGCCGCCGCGAACTCGACGAAGGTTCAGTACACCCGGATCGAGGTCAACGGTTACACCGACACGTCGGGCACCGCGACCTATAACCAGGGTCTGTCCGTGCGTCGTGCCGATGCGGTTGCCGCCGAACTGGTCAAGGACGGCGTGCCGAAGAGCGCGATCGCCATCCAGGGCTTCGGCGAGACTCACCTGCTGGTGCAGACCGGCCCGAACGTGCGGGAGCCGCAGAACCGCCGGGTCGAAATCATCATCAAGTAACGTCGGCTTCATTGCTGATCGGATCAGGGGCGCCCTCGGGCGCCCCTTTTTCTTGCCCGGCACGCTGGTGCAACAACCTCGTCGATGCGGGGCCGGTTCTTTCCACCTGTCCCGGGGCGGCCTGCCACTGGCCCGACCGTTACCGCCGGCAAAAATTCCGCAACGATATCATTCTGGCCGGCTGGTAGTGGACGCGGGAGCATCATGCTGTCGTTGCTGCCGGCGAGCGGCGGCTTTCTCGTGCCGGCGCGCAGACTGCCAATTCACACGCGTTCGTGATAGAGGCAGCTTAGTCAAGCCTGCGGCAGCGGCGGTCGGCTGGTGCGTCGGTACCGCCGGTTGCACTGCCCTTCATCCGGCCGCCTTTCATTCGGCTACCTGCCATCGGGATGAGTGGCCATCCATGGCGTCATCGGCCTGGGACCCAGGCACACAGGGAACCCGGAAATAGGGAACCGGGCAGGCGCAAACCAACGCAGGATCGTAGAGGAAGCCAGATGAGCCGGCCTTACCAGACCTCGACAGTTGCCGCCGGCGCCGGGTCGCCGGCCGACCTTCCTGCCTGGGTGGCAGTGCTGATCCTGTTGGCCGCGAGCATCGGGCTGTTCTTGACGGCGCCGACGGGAGGCGATTTCTCCTGGAGCGATGCGCCGCGGCATGCGCTGAACGGCGCGTTCCTGATGGACATGGTGCGCGACCATCCGTGGCGGGATCCGGCCGGGTGGGCAATGCAGTACTATATCCGCTACCCGTCGCTGACGATCCTGTTCTATCCGCCGTTCTTCTACGCCGTCGAAGCCGCTTTCTATGCCGTAATGGGCGTCAGCCACGCCGTGGCCCAAATGGCAGAGACCCT
>DAICYU010000255.1 GCA_027311485.1 Acetobacteraceae bacterium | reverse complement strand
TGAACATCATCCGTCCGCGGCTTGAGGAAACATTCGAGTATATCAAGGACCGACTTGATGGTTCCGGGCTTGGCCGACTGGCGGGCAACCGCGTCGTGCTGACCGGCGGTGCTTGCCAGCTGCCGGGCGTGCGCGAAATGGCCGCCCGGATGCTTGGCCGACAGGTGCGTCTTGGCCGTCCCGCTGCATTGCGCGGACTGCCGGAACTCGCCTCCGGCCCGGCTTTCGCTACCGCATCAGGTCTTTTGGCCTGGGCCGCGGGCGAGGGCCGAGTCTTCCACGACATCGAAATGGAGGGTGAACCGCCAGTCGGACTGTTCCGCCGTCTGGTAAACTTTTTGAAAGAACGCGTCTAAGTTTTCACGAATCGATCAGCTTGTAGTAACGACCTCGTGCTGTAGTCCCGCCAACTGGGGGAGAAAGTGCCATGACCCTTAACCTTACGATCCCGCCGACCCACCATACTGACTTCTCACCCCGTATCACCGTCATTGGTGTTGGCGGTGGCGGAACGAACGCGGTGGACAACATGATCCACGCCAACCTGCAGGGCGTTGAGTTTGTTGTTGCAAATACTGACGCGCAGCAGTTGATGCACAGCAAGGCCGACCGGCGCATCCAGCTCGGTCCGCATATTACGCAGGGGCTCGGCGCAGGAGCGAAGCCGGAAATCGGCAAAGCCGCGGCCGAGGAAGCCGCGGACGAACTATACCGCCACCTGGACGGCGCCCACATGGTGTTCATTACCGCCGGCATGGGGGGTGGCACCGGCACCGGCGCCGCACCGGTTATCGCGCGCATGGCACGTGAGCGTAACATCCTGACTGTCGGCGTCGTGACGAAACCGTTTGGTTTCGAAGGCGTTCGCCGTGCCCGCGCTGCCGATCAGGGCATCGAAGAGCTACAGCAGTATGTCGATACGCTGATTGTCATTCCGAATCAAAATCTGTTCAGAATGGCTAACGAGCGTACCACTTGGCGCGACGCCTTCAAAATGGCCGACCAGGTGCTGTACATGGGCGTTCGCGGCGTCACCGACCTGATGATGGTGCATGGACTGGTCAATCTCGACTTCGCCGACATCCGCACGGTGATGGCCGAGATGGGCAAGGCAATGATGGGCACCGGTGAGGCCGAGGGCGAGAATCGCGCCATTCGCGCTGCGGAAGCCGCCATCAACAATCCGCTGCTGGAAGATACCAGCATGTCGGGTGCTCGTGGCCTGCTGATCAACATCACCGGCGGTGAGGATCTGACCCTGTTCGAGGTGGATCAGGCGGCTAACCGCATCCGTGAGGAAGTGGACGAAGATGCCAACGTGATCTTCGGCTCGGCCGTCGATGAGTCGCTGGCCGGCCGCATCCGCGTTTCGGTTGTTGCCACCGGTATCGATTCCGTCAAACTCGCCGAACAGGCGCGCCCGAAGCTCGTTGCAGTCGGCGGTGGCGCAGCGCCAGCACCGCAGCCGATCGTCATGCGCGGCGGGGCGGCTGCGCCGATGGCGGCCCCGGCTGGTGTCCAGGCCGTTGCAGCAGGCGCGCTGCGCCATGCA
Source organism: Acetobacteraceae bacterium (assembly GCA_027311485.1). Taxonomy (GTDB): domain Bacteria; phylum Pseudomonadota; class Alphaproteobacteria; order Acetobacterales; family Acetobacteraceae; genus Rhodopila. The sequence continues at coordinate 4,773 of DAICYU010000255.1, read as the reverse complement.
TCGCCAATGCCCGAGGCGGCGACAGCGTCCGCGCCGGCCCCGACGATGGCGCCCGTTGTTGCCGAACCCGCGCCGGTCGCCGCGCCCACGCCGGCGGCACGGCAGGCACCGCCGCGTGCGGGCCAGCCCGGGCCACAGGCCACGGGTTCGCCGGCATCGCGTCCTGGCTTGTTCGCCGACCCGCGTGCCGCCAGCATCCCACCGCAGGGTGCCGGTCATCAGGCGGCTGAACCGCCCCGTCCGAGCCTTTTCGCCAGCGTGACGGGTGCGTTGCGCGGACGGCGGGCACCACAGGCAATGGCACCCCATTCGCCCGGGATTCGGCATGACCCGAGCATGGAGGAGGTTCCTGCCGAAAGCGGCCGTGCCACGATCCGGCAGACATCAGCCGGCGATGAAGCCGGAATTGAAATCCCCGCCTTCCTGCGCCGTCAGTCTTCCTGAACCTGCGTTCCTCGGCGGGCAACCGTTGCCCGCCGAGACGCGCGCCTGATCGTCCCGGCGGGCGCTGGATTTGTTCATTCGTCGTGCACGCGTGGATGCAGTGTCGCGACGACCACGGGCTTGACCGCCCGACGGCGTGCATTGCCTTCCCGCGCAACAAGTTACTTTAACGCATCGTCGGCGAGGCTGCCTTATCCACTATCACTCGATCATGCGCGACGGGTACAGGCTGATCCGCTGCCGCCGCCAGAATACGCAGATCACCTGCACTGACAATCAATTCGGCATCGCTGCCACAATCCGCACTATCAAGGCTGGTGCGTCGTCCCGCCCAGTGCAACCGGTAGTTCCCATCGGCGCCCGCTGGCCGCCCGTCGATCAGCAGGCTTCCGCCGGATTGTCGCAGCACATCCAGGTTCACCACGCAGCCGAACTGGTCGGACCGGTGCACCAGAAGCCGCGTGCCGGCATCGGATGTAGCCTCACCCGACGGCAGAAAATGAACCATATCGCCGATGCGAAAGACGGGTCGGGCCAGTCTGGCCATGACATTCATCGCACCGGCCGAGGTTGCGACGAACGCCAGGGCGATCACGGCCGGACGCAGCATGTGCGTCAATTGGTTGCTTTGCGTGCGCATCGATCTTCTCAACCAGTGCGCTGGTCGAATAGCTGCAAAACCTTGCGGAAAGGTTAATCGGCGCGTCCTCTCGGTATCGGATTACGCCGAGGCCGCCGTGATGCGCGCCAACGCTTCCTCGCGGCCAAGTGCTGCGAGTGTCGCGTCGATACCCGGGCTGACAGTGCTGCCGGTCAGCGCGGCGCGCAGCGGTTGCGCTACCTGACCCAGCTTCAGCCCCTTGCGCTCTGCCAGGCTGCGCAAGGCCGCGTCGATCGCCGGGATCGAGAAATCTGTGTCAGTCAGCGCCGCCCCCACCTCCCGCAGCAGCAGCCGAGCCTCGGCGGTCAGGGCGGCGGCGGCCTTCGGCTCCATGGGCAGGGGGACGACGCGAGCCAGGAACGCCGCCGAGTCGGCCAGTTCGACCAGCGTCTTCGCACGCTCCTTCAACGCCGGCATCAGGGCACGGACACGCGCTGCGGCGATGCTGCCAAGCGACAGGTCCGTCCGATGCGCCAGCCGCTCCAGCACGTTCTTGGCCAGACGGTCGTCATCGGCCTGTCGGATGTAGATACCGTTGAGATTCAGCAGCTTGGCATAATCCATCCGGGACGCGCCGCGGTTGACATCGACGATGTCGAACAGGCGGATGGCTTCCTCGCGGCCAACGACCTCCAGATCGCCGTGCGACCATCCCAGCCGCATCAGGTAGTTGCACAGCGCCTCGGGCAGAATGCCCTGCTCCCGGAACTCCAGCGCGAACTGCGCACCGTGCCGCTTCGACAGTTTCGCCCCGTCAGCGCCGTGGATCAGCGGGATATGGGCGAAGCGTGGCGGCTCCCATCCCATGGCACGATAGACCTGCAACTGGCGGAAGGTGTTCGTCAGGTGATCGTCGCCGCGGATCACATGGGTAATCGCCATGTCATGATCGTCTACGACCACCGAATGATTATAGGTGGGCGAGCCGTCGCTGCGCAGGATGATCATGTCATCCAGTTCAGCGTTGGCGACACGCACAGGCCCCTGGACCAGATCCTCGAGCACGGTTTCGCCCTCGCGCTCCGCCTTGACGCGGATCACCGGCGCAACCCCGGCGGGTGCCTCGGACGGATCGCGGTCCCGCCAACGACCATCGTAGCGCCAGACGCGCTTTTCCGCGCGGGCCTGCTCCCGCTCCCGCTCCAGTTCCTCGGGTGTGCAAAAGCAGTAATAGGCCTTGCCCTTGGCCAGCAGTTCCCGTGCAATCTCGGCGTGCCGGCTCATGCGGGTGGACTGGAATACGGTCTGCCCGTCGCGATCCAGGCCGAGCCAGTCCAGGCTGTCGATGATGCCCTGGGTTGCGGCTTCGGTGCTGCGTTCGCGGTCGGTATCCTCGATTCGCAGCAGGAACTCGCCGCCGGTGTGGCGGCTGTACAGGTAGTTGAACAGGGCGGTACGGACGCCGCCGATATGCAGCGGGCCGGTCGGGCTTGGGGCGAAGCGGGTGCGAACAGTCATACCCACCGTCTAGCACGACCGTTCATCATTTGTAGATTGTTCACGGTGTAGTCTGCCCCGCATGAGGCTGGTCGCTGCCCTTGCATCCGCGCTGAGGTCCTGGTTCGCGGAGGAGCGGGACCGCGCCCCTCTCTGGCTGCCGGTGTTCATGGGAGCCGGTATCCTTGTGTATTTTTCCCTGCGGTTTGAGCCGCCGTTCTGGGCCGGTGCCGCGTTTGCGTTGCCGCTGATCGGGCTGGCCATCCGGGTGCCGTTGGTCGGTGCCCCGCTCACCGCCTTGGTGCTGGGCTTCGCCGCCGCGCAGATGGCGACCATCCGTGCGCCGCCCATGGAATGGCGCCTGCCAACGCACGCCACCATCGTGACCGGCACGGTTGCGTCGATTGAGGCGCTTCCCAACGGCAGGCGCATCACGATTGATCCGGCCTGGCTGGATGGCGCCGCGGCGCCGCTGGCGCGGTCGGTTCGTATCCGGCTGCGCCGCCACGACGACGGGGTGTTCGCGACGGGTGACAACCTGCGGATTCGTGCGCTGATCCGGCCGCCGGCGTCTCCGGCGTATCCCGGCGCGTGGGACCTGCAACGCGCCGCCTATTATACCGGGCTGGGTGCTTCAGGCTACGCGCTGGGCGATGTCGAGCGCGCCGCCACATCCCTGCGGGCGCCTTCCGGGTGGCTGCTTCAGCGATTGCGGGAGATTGTGGCCCAACGTGTGACCGCGGTTATCTCCGGCTCGGCCGGCTCGATCGCGGTGACGCTGCTGACCGGCGCCGCCAGGTCCATCCCGGAACAGGATCACGCCGCGTTTCGCGACTCCGGCCTTGCGCATCTGCTGGCGGTTGCGGGACTGCATATCGGCATCGTCATGGGCTACACGCTGCTGCTTGCCCGCGCGGTCCTGGGATGGAGCGAGCACGCCAGCCTGCACTGGCCAACCCGGAAGCTGTCTGCGCTCTTCGCCCTGGCCGCCGGCGGCGGGTACCTGCTGCTGACCGGCATGCACGTGCCGACCATCCGCAGCTTCGTCATGGCCAGCCTGTTCACTGCCGCTCTGCTGGCCGATCGCCGGCCATTCTCCCTGCGCGGACTCTGTCTCGCCGCCGTGGTGCTGATGCTGACGGCACCGCAGGAGGTTCCGGAAGTCTCATTTCAAATGAGCTTTTCGGCTGTTCTGGCCCTGATCGCGGGCTATGAGGCGCTACGGCCGTGGCTGCGCCGGCTGCATGGGCACAGTTGGACGCGCCGGGCGCTGTCGCACATCACGGCGCTGGCGCTGACCAGCGCGTTGGCCGGTACGGCGTCGGCACCGTATGGAGCCTATCATTTCGGTCAGGTGCAGCTTTACTTCATACTGGCGAACATGGTGGCGGTGCCGCTGACGGCGTTGTGGGTGATGCCGGCCGGCCTGATCGCGATGGCGCTGATGCCGCTGCATCTGGAAGCCCTGGCGCTGGTGCCGATGGGATGGGGCACCCAGGTCGTGCTTTGGGTAGCCCGGGGCTGTGCCGCCCTGCCGGCAGCAACGGTCCGCGTGCCGCATCCGCCCGCCTGGGGGCTGACGTTGTTTTCACTTGGTCTGGCATGGTTGGGCATATGGCGGACCCGATGGCGCCTGCTTGGGCTGGCGGCGATGCTGGCAGGTCTGGGTTCGGTGCTGCTCGTCCGGCAGCCGGATATTCTTGTCTCGGACGACGCGCGCCTGATCGCCGTCCGGCTTGGTAACCATGCCTACTTCCAGCAGGTGCAGGGCGGCTCGGCGTTCGTTCGGGATGCCTGGGCCGCGTTCTGGGCTGTCGAGGATTTTCGCCCATTGACCGATGCTGCGGGGCAGGCGGGTGAGATAATCTGTCAGGCAGCGGAATGCCTCCTCCGCCCATATTCGGATCGGCCCGGTGCCCTGCTGATACGCGATTTGCTGCACCCTGCCGGATGCCACGACGCGTCGGTGATTGTATCAGCCGAACCAGCCCGCGGATTGTGCCCGCGGCCCTGGCCCCGGCTGGTCGATCGCTTCACCGTCTGGCGTGCCGGGTCGGCGGCGATCTGGCTGGATCGGGATGGCGTGCGCGTGTTGACGGATCGCATGGTCAGGGGGCGACGGCCGTGGGTGCCGCCGCTTCCGGCCAAGCGAGCCGCAGCGTCTGTCCGGCTGCCGCCTGCGCTGCTGGATCGTGGTGCCGGTCATGCCGCGCCGAATGGTGCGAACCAGG
>DAICYU010000254.1 GCA_027311485.1 Acetobacteraceae bacterium | reverse complement strand
GTCTTCCGCGGCTACAACCCGCGCTGGGCTTGGGCGCCGCATTCCGGCCGGGGCGCCGCAGACCATGGTGACCGCTTCACCGGAATGGTGGCTAGCGGCGAGGGTTGCTTGCCGCCGGTGCAGGAGCTTGACGCCGCTATACTGATTCCGAAATGGAGGCTGACGCTCGCTGGTGGCGATTGCTGCCGAATGACGAGCCGCTTCCCGTCAGAGCCACTGAGTAACGCCCGAGGCCACCCGGCACGCGGCCTGCGGAAGGCCGCTGTCATCCGCTGGAAGGCGACCCAGAAGGCGCGTCAAAAAGCACGCTGCAATGAGCGCCATCCCCCGCAGGTGTGAATCGGCGCCGAAGTGGACCCCCTCGCTCAACGGTCCATAGCCCGTTGAATTCGTTCGCGGATTTCGTTCGAGGCGGAGTCCCGGTTCCGCACCGATCGAGACCCCGGACGAACGAAATCTTCCCTATAAATCAATATATTCTGGCACAACCGCGAGAGCCACGCGAAACGCGAGAAGGCAACTGCGGAAATGGACCACTGTCCAATTTCGCTAATGATGGCAACAGGTTGGTGAAGGTGGGCGAAAAGGGCGGATGGCGGAGAGGCAGGGATTCGAACCCTGGGTACCCATAAGGGCACAACGGTTTTCGAGACCGCCCCGATCGACCGCTCCGGCACCTCTCCAATGCCCCCCACCTACCGGGAACCATCCCGCAACGCAAGCGTCAGAAAAGCCCCAGCCTCAGCCAACCCGCAGCGGCACGGCCGTCCGGCCCTGAGCCGAACCCGCCGTTTCCGGCATCGCCAAGGCCAGCACCGCCAATGCCGCCGACGCCACGCCCGCCAGACTCAGGAACGCCGCCGCGTAGCCGCAGCCGTCCACCACCGCCCCCGCCGCAAGGCCGCTCACGGACGCGCCAACGCCCTGCATCGTCATGATCGCGCCCTGCGACACGTTGAACCGCCCGGTGCCGCGCATCAGGTCCGCCACTACCAGCGGCGTGATCGCCCCCCAGATACCGGCGCCGACGCCGTCCAGGATCTGCACGCCGATCAGCCATGGCGCGGCGTTTGACAGAGTAAACAGGACCGCCCGCAGCGGCAGGATGCCGAAGCCGATCAGCAGGATCGGCTTGCGCCCGACCCGATCGGCATAGCGCCCCACCGCCAGCGCGATCGGCAGCATGATCAACTGCGCTGCCACGATACAGGACGACATCATCATCGTCGCCAAAGCCGGATGGCCCATCGCCAGCTTCTGCCCGACCAGGGGCAGCAGCGGCGCGTTGGCAAAATGAAACAGCAGCGTGCAGACGCCATAGATCAGCAGCGGCCGGCAGGTCAGCAGCATGCCCAGCCCCTTGGCGTCAGCCCCCGGCCCATTGCCGCCATCGCCACGCGTATCCGCCAGATCCGGCCTGCCTCCGCCGCCCCGTGCCCGCTCATGGTCGATGGCGCCAGCGGGGATCGACAGGCAGGCCACGATCGCGGCGGCGGCGAAGATTGGCACCAGCAGGAATACCGCGCGCTGCGAGAACGCCCAGCCGACCGCCCCGGCCGCGACCGCGATCGCCACATTCCCCGCGTGATCGAACGCGGCATTACGCCCCAGGCGGCGCGCCAGTTGCGATGCCGCGAACAGCCCCAGCGTCAGCGCCGCCACCGCCGGACCGAACACGTCGCCAACCGTCGCCACCACGGTATTCGCCAGCATCACCGGCCAAAAGGACGGAAAGGCAAAGATCGTCACCGCACCGGCGGCCAGCAGCAGCAGCGCGCCGACGATCAGCGCCCGCTTGGCCCGGGCTGCATCGATCGCGGCGCCGACCGGGGTCTGCACCAGCAGGCCCAGGATGCCGCCAACCATCGTGACCAGACCCACCTCGGCCTGCGACCAGTGCTGCTGTGTGACCAGGAAAACGTTCAGGTAAGGCCCCAGCGCGCCACGGACATCGGCGAGCAGGAAGTTCAGCGCATCCAGCGCACCCACAGGTCAGAACCGCGCAATCAGGGTAATGCCGGCCACCATCAGCAGCCCGCCGACGGCACGCCAGATCGTCATCGGATGCGGCGGCAGATGGAACCAGCCGTAATTGTCGATCGCCAGCGACATCAGCAGGTTCGCGGTGATGGTCAGCCCGGCGAACACGCCCGCGCCCACCTTGTCCACGAACATCAGCCCGGCCACCACGGCAAAGGCGCCGATCAGCCCGCCCAGGGGCGCCCACCACGGCATTCCCGCCACCCCGTCCGCGGTCGGCAGCGGCCGCGGCAGGCAGGCGAACACCACCACCAGAAAGGCGACGATCGGAACGAACGATACCAGGCTCGCCAGCCAGGGATTAACCAGCGCGGTGCGCAACGCGCCGTTCATCGGCGGGCCCCAGGCCTGCAGCACACCCGCCGCGATAATCAGCGGGTAAATCCAGATCACGCCCACGATAATGCCTCCTTCGTCAGCCAGGCAGGAACAGCCCGGTCAGGAACAGCCCGCCCAGGGCCAGCAGCAGCGCCGGCGGCATGATCAGCGCACCCAGTTTCAGGAAAGTTCCGGCGCTCACGGTCTGGCCTTCGCGCCGCAGGGCCGACAGCCACAGGATGGTCGCCAGAGACCCGGTGACAGACAGGTTCGGTCCCAGGTCGATGCCGATCAGGACGCCGCCGGTCGGCAGCGGCGGGGCATGCGCCGCCTGCACCGCGGTGCCGGCGATCAGTCCCGCCGGCAGGTTGTTCATCACGTTGCAGGCCAGCCCCAGGATGATCCCCGCGCCCCAGGTCGCCAGCACCTCCGATTGGCCGATGGCGGCGCGCAGCAGCCCGGCGACGGCATCGATCACGCCGGTGCGGTCCAGCGCCTCGACCAGCACGAACAGCCCGGCGACCAGCGGCAGCACGCCCCAGGATATATCCCGCACCACGCCCCATGGTGCCTCCCGCGTGCGCAGCAGCACCACAATCGCGGTCGCCAGTCCGGCCAGGCAGGTCGGCAGCCCCAGTTGCCAACCCAACGCCGAAGCCACCATCAGCACGCAGGCGGTCACCACGATCCCCGCCCCGGCCATGCGGCCGCCTCCGGACAGCACCGGCACCTCCACACGCTCAGCGATCATCGATCGCAACGCGCGCCGCTGCGTCCACCGCAGCACGACATAGGTCGCTACGATCGACAGCACGGACGCCAGGGCGAAACGCGGCAGCCACACCAGCAGCGGCGGCATGTGGCTGCCGTAGATCACCAGGTTGGCGGGGTTGGAGATCGGCAGCACGAACGATGCCGCATTGGCGATGAAGGCGCAGATCAGCAGGTAGGGCAGAGGGTCACCGGCCCGCGCCGCCCGTGCCACCGCCGCCACTGCCGGGGTCAGCACCACCGCGGTTGCATCATTCGACAGGAACACGGTGACCACCGTGCCGACCAGATAGACCAGCAGGAACAGCCGCTGCGCCGACCCTCGGGCCCGCATCGCCGCCTTCGCCGCCAACCAGTCGAACAGCCCCTCCTTCCGCGCCAGCTCGGCCAGCAGCATCATGCCAGTCAGGAACAGATACACATCCGTGCCGCGGGCAACCCCGGCCCACGCTGCCCGCGCTGGCAGCAGCCCGGAGGCAACCAGGATAATGGCCCCGGCCACCGCCCAGACGAACTCCGGCAGCCGCCAGGGGCGCAGGATCACGCCGCCCGTCGCCACCGCCGCGATGGCCCATGTCGCCTCTATGGAGGTCACGTCGTCTCCTTGTCTGCCTGCGCACCGAATGAAGCGTCCGGCATATGCTTTTGGGCGCAGCGTCTCCAGGCATCATTCGTGCCATGCCTATGCGGCGGGAGGCGCCCAAGTGCACCCAAACCGTCCCCGTCTCGCTTGATGCGGCGCCATAACGCGATTGAGGCACATCCGGACAGATCGCATTTGCGTGTGCTGACTGCACCGGCGGACGGCGTTCTGCCGTCATCCTGAGAAAACCTGCGCTGGCTCGCCGCCTTGACACGGCGCCGTCATCGCGGCCTTGATAGGCCAAGGCGCAGCGTGTGCGCACACGCATCGACCTGACATCCGGCCAACGAGACCTGTCGAAGGGCGGCTCGGATGCTCCGTTCGGCAGGCGGAAGGTCGCATGCAATGATTACCGCGGTATGGTTACCGCCCCTCGTGAAAGCCCTGGCGACGGCCCTGATTGTTGTCTGCGCGTCGGTGGTCGCCGAAGCGCTGGGGCCATTCTGGGGCGCCCTGATCGCCAGCCTTCCGGTGTCGGCCGGACCCGCCTATGTGTTCCTGGCCATGCAGCACGGCACGGATTTCGTCGCCGCAAGCGCACTCGGCAGTTGCGCGGCCAACGCGGTGACCGGCTTGTTCCTGATCGCCTATGGCGCCCTGGCGCGGAAAACGTCCCCGTGGCGGGGCCTGGCTGCCGCCGTGTCGGTCTGGCTAGCAGCCGGTCTGGCAGCACAAAAGGTGACATGGACACCCACATCCGCGCTGCTGCTCAACCTGATCGTCTATGGCGCGGGATTTGCCCTGCTGGGTGCAATCAGCAACTCGGGACCCGAGGCCGCGCGTCCGGTGCAGCGGCGCTGGTTCGACATTCCCGTCCGCGCCATCGCGGTCGCCACGTTCGTGTCGGTTATTGTGGGCGTCAGCACGATCCTCGGCCCCAAGGCGACCGGCATCGCGGCGGTGTTTCCGGTCAGCCTGATCAGCCTGATCGTGATCGTGCGGCCGCGGCTGGGCGGCCCGGCGTCCGCCTTGCTGGCGGCCAATGCGCTGCGACCGATGCTGGGTTTCGGCGTGATGCTGCTGGCGCTGCACCTGACGGTCCGGCCGTGGGGCAGCGCAGCCGCCCTCAGTCTCGCCATGGCCATCTCGGCGTTGTGGTCAGGTGCCTTGCTGCTTCTTCGGGTCCGCGGCGATCAAAGCGCCGTCGCCAAGGGCTGAATAGCCAACCCAGCCGGGGAACCACCCGCCCCCGGCTGGGCCGCGGCGCTACATCGCCAGATAGCCCCCGTCCACGTACAACTCGGTCCCGGTCACATAAGACGACTCATCCGACGCCAGGAACAGGATGGCGTTCGCCACCTCATCCACCTCCCCCGCGCGGCCCAGCTGCACCGATTTCAGCATCTTTGCCCGCACCTCCGGATCGGCCGTCGCGCCTGAGGTGCGCATCGGCGGCATCAGCCCGGGATGCACGGAATTGCAGCGGATCCGGTCCTTGCCGAACTGCACCGCGGTCGATTTCGTCATCGTCCGCACCGCGCCCTTGGACGCGTTGTAGCTCATGTGCACGAACGCCTGCCCGACGACGCCCGAGATCGATGACAGGTTGACGATCGACCCGCCGCCGTTCTTCTGCATCTGCGGCACCGCCGCCGCCGTGCCCAGGAACACCCCGGTGCTGTTCACCGCCATCACCCGGTGCCACAGTTCCACGTCCAGCAGGTTGTTCGTCGCGCTGCCGCTGATGCCGGCGTTGTTCACCAGGATATCCAGGCGTCCGAAGGCACGCACCGTCTCCTGTACCACCTTCTGCCACCCGGCCTCATTGGTCACATCCAGCGCCATGAACAGCGCCGCTCCCGGATGGGTGGCATTGATGCTGTCGGCGACGACGCGGCCTTCCTGCTCCAGCATGTCGGCGATCACCACCTTGGCGCCCTCCCGCGCAAAAATCCGGGCGGTGGCAGCCCCCATGCCGGATGCGGCGCCGCTGATGATCGCAACCTTGTCCTTCAGGCGCATGATGTTCCCTCCTGCAGTTATGGTTGGGACCAGCCTGCCACCATCCGCCGGGCTTGGCTACCAACCGGTACGCGGGCACACTGGACAGAAGCCCGCCCCATTCTGACGCCAACGCTATCCTGGAGACGCTTCCATGGCCCATCGCGGTCTGACCTTCGGCATCTTTCTCGCCCCGTTCCACCGTCTGGGCGAGAACCCGACGCTCGCCATCGAACGCGACGTGGAGCTGATCCAATGGCTGGACCACCTGGGCTACGATGAGGCCTGGATCGGCGAGCACCATTCCGCCGGCTGGGAACTGATCGCCTCGCCCGAGCTGGTCATCGCCGCCGCCGCGGAAAAGACCAAGCACATCAAGCTGGGCTCCGGCGTGACCTCCCTGCCCTATCACCACCCGTTCATGGTGGCGCAGCGCTGGGTGCAGTTGGATCACATGACACGCGGCCGGGCGATGCTGGGCTGTGGGCCGGGCGCGTTGACGTCGGATGCTTACATGCTGGGGATCGAACCGTCCATGCAACGGCCGCGCATGCTGCAGTCCATGGACGCGATCATGAAGCTGCTGGAGATGGACGGAAGGGTCACGATCAAGACCGACTGGTTCGAGATGAACG
>DAICYU010000253.1:6126-6386 GCA_027311485.1 Acetobacteraceae bacterium | reverse complement strand
TGCCGTGCAAGCTTTCGGCGTCGAGACCCTTGACCACATGCCTCGTTTCCGGCGCCATTGCGAACTTGTTATCGGCGACGACATGTTGACCGAGTACGCGAGGCAAAGCTGATGTTCACCGGTATTATCACCGCTCTTGGCCATATTCGGTCGATCGACCCTATCGGCGCCGGTCGCGACATGCGGCTTGTCGTTGAAACCCCTGCCGCTTTCCTGGCCGACCCGCCGGTGGCGCTGGGCGCGTCCATCGCATGCTCCGG
>DAICYU010000253.1:0-6116 GCA_027311485.1 Acetobacteraceae bacterium | reverse complement strand
GGCTGCTGCCTGACGGCGGTGGAAATCGGGCCGGACTGGTTCGCCGTGGACGCGTCAGCCGAAACGCTGGCGCATACCAAGCTGGGCGCGTGGACGGTTGGCGCGCGGGTCAACCTGGAACGTTCGCTGCGCGTCGGCGATGAACTTGGCGGCCATCTCGTCTCCGGCCATGTCGATGGCGTCGGCACCGCCGTATCCGCGACGCCCGAGAATGCCTCCACCCGCTGGGTTTTTCGCGTCCCGCCCGAACTGGCGCGGTTCATTGCCGCCAAGGGCAGCGTCGCCATCGATGGCGTGTCGTTGACTGTGAATGAGGTCCAGGGTGATACGTTTGGGGTGAACATCATCCCCCATACCGCTGCCGTGACCGGCTTCGGCACCATGCAACCGGGCGATCCGGTGAACATCGAAATCGACATGCTCGCCCGCTACGTTGCGCGCCTGTCCGACTCGCTTGCGGCCACCTTGGCGGAGAACGCGTGACATGGAGACCCTGAAGCAAAACCTCGTCGCCGCCGACCTGTCGCAATACCTTTCGTCAGCGCAGGAGCTGATCGAGGAAGCGCGCAACGGCCGCATGTTCATCCTGGTCGACGATGAGGATCGGGAGAACGAAGGTGATTTGGTGATCCCCGCGCAGTTCGCCACGCCGGACGCGATCAACTTCATGGCCCGCCACGCCCGTGGGCTGATCTGCCTGGCCATGACCCCGCACCGCGTGGAGAAGCTGGGCCTGCCGCTCATGAGCCGGTCGAACGGCACCCGCCACCAGACCGCTTTCACGGTCTCGATCGAGGCGCGGGAAGGGGTGACCACCGGCATCTCCGCCGCCGATCGGGCCCGCACCATTGCGGTGGCGATCAACCAGGACAGCACTCGCGACGACATCACCACGCCGGGCCACGTCTTTCCGCTGGTGGCCCGCGAAGGCGGCACGCTGGTCCGCGCCGGCCATACCGAGGCATCGGTCGACATCGCCCGCAAGGCCGGCCTGAACCCGTCGGCCGTGATCTGCGAGATCATGAATGACGACGGTACCATGGCCCGCTTGCCGGACCTGGTGACGTTTGCCCAGCACCACAACCTGAAGCTGGGCACGATTGCCGACCTGATCGCCCATCGCCGCCTGACCGAGCGGCTGGTGCGCAAGGTCGAGGAAGGCACCTATGAACATCCGGCCGGCGGTAACTGGCGCGCCGTGGTCTATGCCAACACCGTCGAGTATCAGGAGCATCTGGCGTTGGTGAAGGGCGATGTCAGCGGGCCGGAGCCGGTGCTGGTACGCATGCATGCCGTCGACCTGCTGGACGACATGACCGGCTCCCCACACTGGATCGCGGTACATAACGCCATGCATATGATCGGCAACGCCGAACGTGGCGTGGTGGTGCTGATCCGGGAACATCGCAAGACCGCGCTGGCTGAACGGGTGCGGCAACTGTCGACCGGCAATCCTCGGCCGCAGCGCGAATTGCGGGATTATGGCATCGGCGCGCAGATCCTGCTGGACCTGGGGGTCGAGAACATGGTCCTTCTGACCAACCGGCGGCGAACCGTCGTTGGACTGGAAGGCTACGGCCTGAACATCGTCGAGCAGCGACCGATCCCGAATATTATTGGAGTGGATTACGAAGGATGAGCACGCAGGACGCCGAACTGCCGCGCGCGCCGGGCGTTCAGGGACCACCGCCCCATGTGCTGGTGGTGCGGGCGCCCTATTACCGCGATGTGGTCGATGGATTGCTGTTCGGCGCCAGATCCATCTTGAAGGAGGCGGGAGCCTCCCATGAGGTTTTCGATGTTGCCGGCGCCTATGAACTGGCGCAGGTGATCCGGATCGCTCTGCGCGGCAACCGCCGGTTCGACGGGTTTATCGCACTCGGCTGCATTGTGCGCGGGGAGACGGATCATTACGATTTTATTTGCAAGGCGAGCATGGACGGTTTGATGAATGTGGCCTTGCAGTTCGGCATCGCCCTGGGCACCGGGTTGCTGACCTGTGATACGGTCGCGCAGGCCGAGGCCCGGTCCGGCAAGGACGGGCATAACAAAGGGGCTGAAGCGGCCGTCGCCGCCCTGGTGCAGATAAACGCCGCCCGGCATTTCGGCGCCGCCTGATGGGAAAAGGTCCGAAAACCCGGACGCGGACCGCGTCCCGGGTTGCTGCCGTGCAGGCGTTGTTTCAGGCCGAACAGGCCGGCGACAATGCGGAAACCGTCATCGATCAGTTCGTCCGCCATCGCCTGGGCGATTGGCCCGGGCAGGACGGGTTTGAGGACGGGCGCATACCGGATGCCGAGGTGCCGCTGTTCCAGCGCGTCGTGCGGGAAGCTGTCCGCCGGCAGGATGCGGTCGATCCCCAACTGGTCGAGTCCTTGCCCGCCGACTGGCCGCTTGCCCGGCTGGACCCGGTGCTACGAGCCGTGCTGCGGGCCGGAGTCGCGGAGCTTTCCATGACCGACGGACCGCCGGCGAAGGTGGTGATCAACGAGTACATGGATATCGCCCGCGGCTTCTTCACCGGGCCGGAGCCTGGCTTGGTAAATGCGGTGCTGGACCGGCTGGCACATACCCTGCGGCCGCGGGAATTTTAGCGGCCTCATTTTAGCGGCCCGTCATCGCCTTTCGGTCCACGACACAATCCAGGTTCCGCGTCACTGTCGATGCGGTGACTCAAGCTCGGCCAGCAATGGCAGGGATGCGCCTTCGTCACGGCGCCGGGTCGGCCGGCGCGGTGCCGGTGGCGCGCCGTCGCCTTGGGCCTGACGCAGCCGCAGCAGCTCGTCCAGCAACCTGTCCATCGTTGTCCAGATCGGCTCGTCGCCACGGCGTTCCCGCATGATCAGCCGATGCGCCGCCAGGGTGACGTTCAGCGTGCCCCGCGTCGTCTCCGGCCGGGGCATGCGCATCTGCACCAGCACCTTCTCGACCTCATCGACCGGCTTGCCCATGGCCTCGGCGATGGTGTCCGTGGACTGCCCCTCCCGCCGTCTGCGCCGAGCCTCGGCGGCTTCCTTGGGGGTAAGCAGGATTGTCGGGCGTAGCGCCTCGGTACGCTTTGAGATTTCGCCGGCGCCGCCGCCGGGCGGCTTCCCCTTGAAGGGCATGATACCATCCCACCGTATGCCGCCATCCGCCCAACGCGGGACCAGCCAACGCGGGACCGAATCGGGCATCATTTGTGATGAACGGCATACTCAACCGGTGTCAGCCCTATCGCCCATCAATCATGCGTCAACGGCATGGACGGTGGCTGCGGCCGGTTGACCCACATGAATCGGCACAGGCCGGAGTGTGACCTCCGGCCTGTCGATCCTGGGCTGACCCGGGCAACACTTGCCCGGGAAGCGACGGTGGCCCGCGCCCTTCTGCCTTTACGGCACCAGCACCGTGCTGCCGGTCGTCTTGCGGGCTTCGAGCGCGATATGCGCCGCCCCTGCGTCCTTCAGCGGGAAGGTCTGATTCACCTGGATCTTCACCGCCCCGCTGCCCACCACGTCGAACAGGTCGGCCGACACCCTCTCCAGGTCCGCGCGCTTCGAGGTATAGGTGGCCAGCGTCGGCCGGGTCAGGAACAGGCTGCCCTTCGCCGCGAGGATGCCCAGTTCAACCGGCGGCACCGGGCCAGACGCATTGCCGTAGCTGACCATCAGCCCGAGCGGCGCGAGGCAATCCAGGCTGGCGTTGAACGTATCCTTACCGACGCTGTCATACACCACCGGCACCATTGCCCCGCCGGTGATGCGCTTCACGTCCTCCACCAGGCCGGCATGGCCGATCACCGTATGCGCCGCGCCGTGCGCCTTCGCGAGTTCCGCCTTCTCAGCCGAGGAGACCACGCCGATCACCGTCGCGCCCAGATGCTTCGCCCACTGGCACATGATCAGGCCAACGCCGCCGGCGGCGGCATGCACCACGATCGTGTCGCCGGCCTTCACGGTGTAGGTGCGGCGCAGCAGGTATTGCGCTGTCATGCCTTGCAGCATCATCGCCGCGCCGGTCTGGAAGCTGATGTTGTCAGGCAGTTTCACCAGCCGGTCGGCCGGGATCACCCGCTCGGTCGCATAGCCACCCAGCGGGCCGGCGTATGCCACGCGGTCACCTTCCGCCAGGCCCGTCACGCCAGGGCCGACCGCCAGGACGACGCCCGCGCCTTCCTGCCCGATGATCAGCGGCATCGTTGGCGCCTTGTACAGGCCCGTGCGGAAATACACGTCGATGAAGTTCAGCCCGATCGCTTCGTGCTTGATCAGCGCCTCGCCCGGCCCGGGCGAGGGGGTCGGCACATCCTCCCACACCATTACCTCCGGGCCGCCATTGGCGTGGATGCGGATTGCCTTGGTCATCACGTGTCTCCCGTCTGAAAACTCAAATCAACGCAAAGTTCGGATTCTCAAGCGCCAACAGCCAGCGCTTGGTCGGTAATCCATCGCCACCGGAGTAGCCGCCAATGTGCGAACTCGCAACAACCCGGTGGCATGGAATGATCAGCGGGATCGGGTTATGGCCGTTGGCCTGCCCGACGGAGCGCGCGCTGCCGCCCACCACAGCCGCGATATCCTGGTAGGACCGCGTCTGCCCATATGGGATGTCGCACAGCGCCTGCCATACGGCCCGCCGGTACGTCGTGCCCATCGGGGCCAGCGGCAGGTCGAACGCCTTCAGTTCGCCGTCGAAGTACGCGTCGAGTTGCGCCCGCGCATACTCGAGCAAAGCGGAAGGTACCTGTTCCGGCACCCAGCCCCAATCGAGCGAGACGATAGCGCCGGCGTCCTCAAAGATCGTAATGTCTCCCACCGGGGAATGGAGTGAGATCTGTGGCACGTGCGGCTACCCCCGCGAAACGCCGGATGCCAACCCTGCCGGGCGGCTGCTGTCAAGGGCATGGCCGTTTAACCTGGCGGCCAGGCTGGCCCGGGCGCGTTGCTTTCCAGATGGCGGCGTCATGCCTTGACCATCGGGCATCCGCCCTGGTCCAGCGGCCGGAAGGCATCCTCGGCCGACAGGGTGCGCACCAGCTTGTAATAGTCCCACGGATAGCGGCTTTCCTCCGGCGATTTGACCTGAAACAGATGCATCGGGTTCATCAGGCGGCCATCCGCCCGGATCATGCACTTGCCGAAGATGTCATCTTCCACCGGCATCGCCTTCATCTGCGCGATCAGGGCCTTGCCGGACGCCTTTGCCTGCGTCACGCCCAGGGCCGCGAACGCCTTCAGCGTATGGGAAATGGCCGAGTAATCGCCGGCCTGCATCATGTTCGGCATCTTGCCGCCCATCCGCGGCGCATACCGCTTGGCGAATGCCCGGCTCTGGTCATTCAAATCCCAGTACCAGGCTTCGGTCAGCAGCAGCCCCTTTGCCGTCGGCAGCCCGATGCCATGAATGTCCGGGATCGTCAGCAGCAGCGCCGCCAGCTTCTGCCCGCGCCGGGCGATGCCGAATTCCGCCGCCTGCTTGACGCAATTGACCGTGTTCTCACCGCTGTTCGCCAGCCCAATGACCTTGGCGCCGCTCGCTTGCCCCTGCAGCAGGAAGGTGGAGAAGTCGGTCGTGTCCGGAAACGGATGCAGCACCTGTCCGACGACCTTGCCGCCGACCGACGTCACCGCCCGCGCGGTATCGGACGCGAGCAGTTTGCCGAACGTGTAGTCCGCCTCGATGAAGAACCAGGTATCGCCACCCGCGGCCACCAGCGCCTTGCCAGTGCACGACCCCAGTGCATACGTATCGTATGTCCACATGACATGATTCGGCCCGCAGGCTTTCCCGGTCAACGCCGAACTGGCCGGCGTCGTGAATACTGCCGCCTTGTTCTTGTCGCGCACCAGTGAGGCAATGGCCAGGGCCGCGGAGGAATTATTTACGTTAGATATGAAATCGACATCCTGCCGGTCAAACCAGTCCCGTGCGATGGCCTGTGCGATGTCCGGCTTGCTCTGATAGTCGGCATACAGCACCTCTACGGCGATGTCGGGATGCGACCGCATGAAGTCTTCGGCCGCCATCCGCGTCGCGGCGATTGAACCCTCGCCAGTGCTGTTCGCATTCGGGCCGTTCAGGTCCGTCAGCACCCCGATCCGTATCGTCTGGCTGGCGGCGCGCGCGCGGCCGAG
>DAICYU010000252.1 GCA_027311485.1 Acetobacteraceae bacterium | reverse complement strand
TGGCCTGGGTCGGCTTCAAGCTGGTGCTGCTGAACAAGATGCTGGCGTCTCCGGCGCTGCAGATCAGCCTGGGCTGGCTGTACGCCTCGGCCGTCGCGGGCGGTGTCCTGATGGTATTGTACGCGCTGGATGCGGCACGGCGGCCAGCCGGGCCGGCGCACACCATCGCCGACGTGCGGGAGTAGGCGTCGATGGTGATGTTCGCCACACTGGCGACCTTCGTGGTCCTGCTGGTTCTGTCTTTGCCGATCGTGTTCGCGCTGGGCGCGGCCGGCGTGGTCGGGCTGCTGGTGGCCGGCCTGCCGCTGGAGCAGCTTGGTTCGACGCTGGTGACGGCGTCGCAAAGCTGGGTGCTGCTGGCGATCCCGTCCTTTGTCTTTGCCGGTTCGCTGATGGAACGGGCGGGCATGTCCACCGCCCTGGTCGAGCTTGCCCGCGCGCTGGTGGGATGGGTGCGCGGCGGGCTGGGCATGTCGGTCATCGTCGTGTCCTACTTCTTCAGCGACATCTGCGGATCGAAGATGGCCGAGGTGTCGGCGCTGGGTTCGGCGCTGATGCCACCGCTGAAGCGGGCGGGCTATCGGCCCGAGGACGCGGCCTCTCTGATCGCCGCCGGCACGGCGATGGGCATGCTGGTGCCGCCGGCGATCTTCATGATCGTGATCAGCGCCGTCACCAACCAGTCGGCGGTGGCGCTGTTCCTGGCCGGGTTCATTCCGGCGGCGGTGATCGGCGGCTGCCTGTGTGTGCTGGTGCTGATCCAGGCGCATCTGCTGGGCTGGCCAAAGGATGCTCGGCTGAGCCTGTCCCGCCTGTGGACGGCGCTCAAGGGCGCGGCGGTGCCGCTGGTGATACCCGTGGTGATCCTGGGCGGCTTCTACCTGGGTGCCTTCACCGCCACCGAGGCCGGCGCCATCGTCGCGCTCTATGCGCTGCTGGCGGCGAAATTCTACTACCGCAACGTCACCTGGATGCAGGTTCTGCATCTTGCCTATGAAGCCGGGGTACTCACCGGCGTGGTCGTCTTCCTGTTGGCGGTGGCGACCATCTTCCAATACCTGATGGGCCTGTCCGGCATGCCGGAATTCCTCGGCTGGATGCTTGGCCCGCTGGAAAGCCGGCCGTGGCTGTTCCTGACCGGCGTGGCGCTGATGACACTGTTGTTCGGCATGGTGCTGGAGGGGCTGCCCGCCGCCGTGGTGCTGATCCCGGTGGTGTTTCCGATCGCCACCAAGATCGGCATCCATCCGGTGCATTTCGACATCGTGCAGACCGCCGCCGTTGGCATCGGGCTGTTCACGCCGCCACTGGGCGTGGGCTTGCTGATGGCGCTGCGCTTTGCCGACGATATCTCGGTCACGCGGCATGCACGGGCGTATTGGCCGTATCTGCTGGCGCTGTTCGTCGGGCTGATGGTGATCATCTGTGTCCCGGAATTGTCGCTGTTCCTGCCGCGCAGTGCTGGGTTGATCAGATAAAGCCGCCCAACCACCGGTCGGGGGCTGGCCGGGACTTCACCAGCCGGACATGATTTGTCCATGTCCGACCTGAAACCGCTCCCCAACGCTCGGCTCTGGCTGCTGTTGGCCGCCGCTTTCGGCACCTTCGCGATCGGTGCCGGATTCATGCACTCGTACACCGTGTTCCTGGTGACTTTCATCCAGGTGTTCGGATGGAGCCGAGCGGAGGTTTCGCTGGCGTACGCGGTGTCGCAGGTGGTGAGCGGGATCAGCTCCCCGCTGGTGGGATACCTGGTGGACCGGCTGGGGCCGATGCGGCTGGTGCTGATGGGCGGCGTGCTGCTGACCATCGGGCTGGTGGCGAACGCGTTCGACCATACGCTGTGGCAAATCGTGCTTCTGTATGGCGTGGTGATGACGCTGGGGGCCAACTGCCTGGGTCTGGTGGTGTTCGTGCCGCTGCTGTCGCGCCATTTCGTGCGCAATCGCGGCATGGCGGTGTCGGTGGTGCAATCGGCGAACGGGTTCGCCCGCGCGTTCTCGGCCCCGCTGGCGACGATGATGATCGGCAGCCTGGGCTGGCGCGCCACGTATTTGTGGCAGGGCGTTTTCATGGGTGTGATCCTGCTGCCGCTGGCCAGCCTGTTCCGCGGCCTGGGGCGGGGCGTGTCTCGGCGCAGCACCGACGGGCATGGGTGGACGCTGGGGCAGGCCGTCCGGACACCGCATTTCTGGCTGCTGTTCGCCGTGTATATGTTCACCGGCCTCGGCAGCTTCCTGGTGGCGCTGCATCAGTTGGCGTTCGCGGTGAATATCGGTTTCGACCAGCTGTATGCGGCGGGCGTGCTAGGGATGGGTGCCGTCCTGTCGCTGCCCGGGGTGATCCTGACCGGCACGATCTCGGACTATATCGGGCGGGAGTTATCGGCGATCGTCACCTATGGCACGTCCATCCTGGGTGTGATCTTCGGGCTGATGATCACCTCTCCCGACCAGCATCTGCTGCTGTGGCTGCATGCGTGTTTCTTCGGGCTGACATGGGGGGCGCGCGGGCCGGCCATCACGGCGAAGACCGCGGACCTGTTCCCGGGCCCGAACCTGGGTGCGATCCTGGGGGTGATTACCATCGGCACCGGGCTGGGCGCGGCGGCGGGTTCCTGGATGGCAGGATTTGTGTTTGACGTGACTGGCAGCTACCGGGTCGCGTTCTCGCTCTCGATCCTGTTCTATGTCGCCGGCGGCATTGCATTCTGGGCGTTGCGGCGCCCACCGGCGATACATGCCCCGGCGACCCCCATCTAGGAGACGTGCCATGCTGTTTCTCGTCATCAGTGAGCCTCGCCCGGAGCCGCCGTCCAGCGTGACCGCCGCCCGCCAGCGCTACTGGCACTGGATTCAGCCGCTGATCGACCGCGGGGAGGTCCGGTCGGTGCATGCGAAAGTCGGCCGCGGCGCGGCGGTGCTGTTCGACGTGCCGTCCAATGAGGCGTTGCACGCGCATCTGAACGCCTGGGCGGATATCATCCCGGCGCGCTTCGATATTCATGCGCTGATCGATCCCGCCAACGCACGCCGCTTCCTCGACCAGCAGGCCGAGGCATGAGCGCGGAGCGGACCGCCGGACGATGACCCCCACGGCGCAGACAATCGACAACGCCAAGGCCCGCGAACCCGGAAGCGGCGAAAGCCAGGTCGGCGGCAGGACCGTGCCGTCCGGCCCGCTGATGGTGAGCACCGGTGCCATCCTGTCCTATCGCCTATTCGATGTCGGGTATGCCATCGACCTGGCGAAGGCCGAGGAAGTCTGGGCCCGCACGGTCCGCACCGGCAGCTCCCGCGGGCGGCTGGCCATGACCCCGCCGAAAGCGGTCGCGTTCGGCGTGCCGCCTGTCGCACTGGGTCTGGGTCCGCTGACGCTCGACCTGCCGGACGGGCCGATGCAGGCGATCGTCAACGCGCGGCTATACGACTTCGGCGTCATCAGCCTGGCGATTCGCGTGCCCGCGATCAACCTGACCTGGGCAGCCTTCAGCCAGCGCCTGAACGCGGTGGATGCCATCCTGGGTGCCGAAGCCGGCAGCAGCCTGTGGCCGGCCTTGCTGGACCGGGTTCGGCAAGGCATCGGTGAGGCGCTGATCCGGCCCTTGGCCTCGGCGCTGGACGAAGATTACATCATCGGCATCGTCAATGCGTTCGACCGGCCGGTGGCGACCGACAGCCTGCCGCCGGACATGGATCTGGTGCCGCTGCTCTCGGGTGAGGTGCGGCCGCTGTCCGAAGGCTCCCGCCGCGATCTGCTGCGGCACCGGTATTCGTACTATACGGATGATCTGGTGGTCCTGACCTGGGATCGCGCGTTCATCTGCGAGCCGCGCGGCGACTCTGATGTGGTGGATGTGCTGGAGGTCGCCAACGCGCAGCTGCTGGAAATGCGCTATTACGACGAACTGCTGGATGCCGAGCTGCCGCGGATGTACGACATGGTGGAGGCCGCGCGCCGGCGGCGGCCACTGCCCACTGCGCGCCGTTTCGCCGATCTGGCGCGACGCCTGTATACCGTAGTCGCGGAAGTGACCGAACTGACCGAGAAGGTTGATAACGCGCTGCAGGTGACCGAGGACGTGTATCTCGCACGGATCTACGCCGCGGCGCTGGATCTGTCGCGGGTGCCGGCGGTCAGCGCGGCGGTGGACCGCAAGCTGGCGATCATCCGTGACACCTACACAGCGCTGTATGACGAGGCATCCAGCAACCGCTCGGAGATGCTGGAAATCATCATCCTGGTCCTGATCGCGCTGGAGATTGTGCTGGCGGTGGTGCGATAGCGGCCCGGGGTGATGGTGCGATAGCGGCCCGGGGCGGTGGTGCTGCGGGCGGCAAAACGGCCGCTGTGGAGGCATGGTCCCCGCGGCCGCGGCTGATGGCTACTTGTTGTTGTCACTGTCCGGATGGTCATCTCCCTTGTAGCCGGCCTTGTCGGCCGCATTCCGGCCCTGGCTCACCGTCTTGCCGGCCGCCTGCAGATCGTTCGGCTGCAGGCCCGGAGGCGGCTGATGCGCCGCCGCCGCCGGATCGAGGCACAGCTCGGCCAGATACGGGTGATGGTCCGAGCCAAAGGCGGGCAGCACCCGCAGCGAAAGCAGCGTGAACGCGGGTCCGGGCAGGATCTGGTCCAGGGGCCATTTCAGAAGCAAATGTTTCGCGTTCCAGGTGATGTAGAGGCCGCGGCCGATCCGCGGGTCGAGGAACCGGCCGACCCGCTGCGTCTGTTTGATAGCGTCCTCCCACGGGACGGAATTCATGTCGCCCGTCACGATGTGGGGCATCGTGTCGTCGTGCGCGGCCAGGGCCGTGGCCAGAAGCTGCGCGTCACGCTCCGCAGTACTCTGCCCGACTTGCGGCGGACGCGGATGGATCGCGTAAAGCCGGATCACCGCGCCGGACGGAAGACGTATGCCAGTGAAGACTGAGGGGTTGTGCGATCCGGTCAGGTCATGCACGGCCGGATCAACCAGCGGCAGCCTTGAGAACAGGTGCACACCGAAATAGTTCGGCTGGGCCTGCTGCGCGCTGTACGGCATGGTGCTGCCGAGTGGGGCGAGTTCATGCTCCCACCAATCATTGGTTTCCTGAAACCAGGCGACATCGGGATCGACCTGTCGGACCATGTTGAGCAGTTTATGGCTGTGATGGTTGGTCATCTCCACATTCACTTCAAGCAGCCGCAGGCGGTTCCCTTCGGGGCATGATTGGGCGGTGGCTTCCTGCGGCGCCGTCAGCGGGGTGAACTGCGCCAGCACCTTTGCGTCATACACGCTGCAGCCCACCAGCGCGGCGACCGCGATCCAACTCAGCCATGTCCTGGGCCGCAGCAGAACCAGCAGCACCGCCACAATGACCATGGCGACCAGGAATTCGAGGCGGGGAAAATCGAGGTAGCGGATCCACCACGTGTCGTCGTTGACGCCGGGGATCGTAGTCACCGCCACGCCACCGAGCGCGAGCAGCAGCAGGAACCAGCGAATGGCAGTTATCATGGATGGGAACCGGGACCGGAACAGGCACTCCGGCGCAAACGGGCAGGCGGCACGGTGGTTTCAGGGCAGGGTCGTTCAGGGGACTGTGCGCGGCTTTGATTGATGCCCATGCTTGGTGTCCCGGCCTTTGCCGGTGTCCAGCTGTGGTGGTGTCCAGCTGTGGTGGTGTCCTGTGCCGGGTGCGCGATCCGGGCCGAGTGGGTTATGGTGATGCGCATGTCTGCCCCTGAACCGCGCGCAAACCCCATCCTGCTTGGCCATGAAGCCGCCGAGGCGACGATCCTGGACTCGTTCCGGTCCGGGCGCATGCACCATGCCTGGCTGATCACCGGTCCCGAGGGTATCGGCAAGGCGACCCTGGCCTACCGCTTCGCCCGCCGGCTGCTGGCCGGGCAGACCGATGCGCATTCCCTTGCTCTTGAGCCATCGCACCCGGTGTTCCGCCGCGTCGCCGCCAACTCCCACGCCGACCTGCTGACCGTGGAACGGATGTTCAACGAGAAGACGAAGCGGATGCGGACGCAGATCG
This sequence comes from Acetobacteraceae bacterium, assembly GCA_027311485.1. Lineage (GTDB taxonomy): Bacteria > Pseudomonadota > Alphaproteobacteria > Acetobacterales > Acetobacteraceae > Rhodopila. Next base: position 394 of record DAICYU010000252.1, on the reverse strand, counting down.
CGGTGGACGATGTCCGCAAGATCACCGGCTTCATGGCCTTGACCCCGGCCGAGGGCGGCTGGCGCGTCGTGGTGGTGGACGGTGCTGAGGAACTGAACCAGGCCTCGGCCAACGCGCTGCTGAAAATCCTGGAGGAGCCGCCGCCGCGCGCTATCCTGCTGCTGGTGTGCTCCGCCCCCGGACGGCTGCTGCCCACCATCCGCAGCCGCTGCCGCCGCCTGCGGCTATCACCGCTGGCAGACGAGCCGATGGGACGGTTGCTGACCGAATACCTGCCGAAGCTGGACGCCGATGAACGCGGGCGGCTGATTACGCTGGCGGAGGGCTCACCCGGGCGGGCGTTGCAACTGAATGAGGATGAGGGGCTGGCGATCGCGGCGCTGGTGGACAAGCT
>DAICYU010000251.1 GCA_027311485.1 Acetobacteraceae bacterium | reverse complement strand
GATCCGCGGCGGAGAGAATATTTATCCGCGCGAGATCGAGGAGTTTCTGTACCGCCATCCGGCCATCCTGGATGTGCAGGTGTTCGGGGTGCCGGATCAGCGCTTCGGGGAGGAACTGTGCGCCTGGATCAAGCTGCGCAGCGGCGCGACGGTCACCGAGGATGACATCAAGGCATTCTGCAAGGACCAGATCGCCCACTACAAGGTGCCGCGCTACGTTCGGTTCGTCGACGAATTCCCGATGACGGTGACCGGGAAAATGCAGAAATATCTGATGCGTGCAGCCATGAGTGACGAGCTGCGTTCAGCCTGATCCCGGTCCGCCACCCCAGCCCCACATCATCTGGTCCAATCCGGAAGGGGCCCATCCGGACCGGTCTTGTCGGACGGCTGATGCTGCGGCAGTGAAGCGGCTGATTATCGGACACGTTCCACCAGGAGACAAAACATGCGCTGGGCACGAATCGACCTGAACGGGGCCCCGTCCTACGCAGTGGTGGAGGGCGAAACGGTCATTCCCGTGCGCGGGTCACCGTTTGACAGCTGGGAGCGGACGAGCCAGCGACTTGAACTGAACGATGTCAAGCTGCTGGTGCCGGTCGTCCCGCCGACCTTCTACGCGGCTGGCATGAACTATGCCGAACACGTCAAGGAGGTCGCGGAAAAGGTCGGCATGACACCGAAACTGCCGACACAGGCCGATATCGGCTATCGCGCCAACAATGCGCTGATAGCTCAGGGCGAAACCATCGTCATTCCGGCCGACGCAACCGAGCAGGTGCAGTATGAAGGCGAACTGGTCGTCGTCATCGGCCGCCGCTGCAAGCACCTGACCCGGGAAAACGCCCTTTCGGCGGTGTTCGGCTATACCATCGGCAACGATGTGAGCGAACGCACCTGGCAGAAATCGGATCGCACCATGTGGCGGTCGAAGAACACCGATACCTTCAAGCCGATGGGGCCGTGGATCGAAACCGACCTGAAGCTGGATGATCTGATCACCACCATCCGGCTGAATGGGGAAAAGGTTTTCGCTTTCCCGACCAACCACATGATCTTCGGCGTCGTCGACTACCTGGTGAAAATGACTACCTGCCTGACCCTTTATCCCGGGGACGTGGTCTGGATGGGCACTGAAGGCGCCACCCTGAACATGAAGCATGGCGACCGGATCGAGGTCGAGATCAGCGGCATCGGCACACTGAGCAACCCGGTGGTGCGCGAAGGGATGTAGGTGAGACCGGCGCAGGCCTTTATTGCCCCCTGGGTGGATGCTTTGTCGGGGCCGCGCCGGTTACCCCTCGGTTGCCAGTGGTTGCCACAGGCGCGGGTCGAACCGGAACGGCTCGATGGCCTGCGTTTCGGCCTGTCGAGCATCCGGATGGCGTGGGTTCAGCAGCACGTTCCAGGCATGCGGCACCAGCACCGACGCCACGCGGACGGTGGCGGATGACAGGCCGGTCAGCCATGCGTCTCCCTTCGCGACCGTATCGGCGGAGGTGGTCAATCCGTCCGCTGGACAGTCCGGCACGGCCACGCGCATCAGGATGAAATCAGCCGGAAGCAGGTCGAAGGGCAGATCGAGGTGCACACGTACCTCAAGTGCTGCCAGGGCCGGATGATCGGCCAGATAGACAACTGGATGGCCGGGACTGTTCCAGCGCCCGCCGTAGCGTTGGGCGCCTTCGCCGGTCAGGTCGGCATGAACGCGGCGGCAAAGCCGCCAGCCGATCATCAGGCGGCGAGCCCGTGCGCGATGCGGCCGAGGATGGCTTCGACCTGACGTGTGCCGATATCGGTATCGAGCCGGTCGAGTGGTGATTCGTTGTCCAGCAGGGTGGTCCGCCGGCGTAGCCAGGCATGCGCCTTGGCGCGATCGCCGAACGTGGCCTCCGCTTCCTCAATGACGCGCAACAGACGGCTGAGGCGGTCGGATTGTTCGGGCGTCAGGGAACCCAGAGTACGCCGGTGCGCCAAAGTCTTGCGCGGGAGGGCGAGACGGTCGAGTTCGGCGGCCGAAAGCCTGCCATCGGCCAGGGCCTGATCGACAACGGACAGCGGCAGACCCTCCCGGACCAGCGGAAGCCACGCGACGGGGGCCTCGGCGAAGCCTGTCCGAGTGGAGACTGACAGCGCACGATCTGGCGATATGTCGGACATGAGCGTGCATATCGCCCTGCTGGCCGTTGATGTCAAGCCATTCCGGCGCGAAGGCGGCGATACGGCGGGGGGACGTACGCCCCCGCACCATTGTCACCCTGCCGTTCACCGCCGCACTCTCTGCCTACCGCCGGACCAAGGCCGGATCGAAGTGAGCCGGTCATGGCCTGCCAAGTCGATGCCGTCGGAACGCTGTTCCGGCGTTGCCGCTCCTGGGCTCAGGCGAACATGCGCTAAACGACGATCGCTGCACGTTCGCCGGCGGCGCGGACCCAGGCGGCATCCATGTCTTCGTCGAACAGTTCCGTGAGCTTCTTCATCATCGTGCCGCCGAGTTCCTCGGCATCCACGATGGTGACGGCCCGCCGGTAGTACCGCGTGACGTCGTGCCCAATGCCGATGGCAATCAGCTCAACCTGTTCGCGGCTTTCGATATCGCGGATGACCTCCCGCAAGTGTTTCTCCAGGTAGTTGCCGGGGTTGACCGACAGCGTGGAGTCATCGACCGGGGCGCCGTCGGAGATCACCATCAGGATACGGCGATGTTCCGGCCGCACCAGCAGGCGGCGATAGGCCCAGAGCAGGGCCTCACCGTCGATGTTTTCCTTCAGCAGGCCTTCCCGCAGCATCAGGCCCAGGTTCTTGCGGGCGCGCCGCCAGGGCGCATCCGCAGCCTTGTAGATGATGTGCCGCAGGTCGTTCAGGCGGCCGGGATTGCGCGGCTTGCCGTCCTGCACCCATTTCTCGCGGCTTTGACCACCCTTCCAGGCGCGGGTGGTGAAGCCCAGCACTTCCACCTTCACCGCGCAGCGTTCGAGCGTGCGGGCCAGGATGTCGCCGCACATCGCCGCGACGGTGATCGGCCGGCCGCGCATGGAGCCCGAGTTGTCGATCAGCAGCGTCACCACCGTATCGCGGAACTCCATATCGAGCTCGCGCTTGTAGGACAGCGCCTGCAACGGGTTGATGACGACGCGCGCCAGACGGCCGGCGTCCAGCAGGCCCTCGTCCAGGTCGAACTCCCACGACCGGGTCTGCTGCGCCAGCAGGCGGCGTTGCAGGCGGTTGGCGAGCTTGGAGATGACGCCCTGCAGATGTTGCAACTGCTGGTCCAGCTGCTGGCGCAGGCGCGACAGCTCATCCGGATCGCAGAGGTCTTCCGCTTCCACTTCCTCATCGAACTGGCGGGTATAGGCGCGGTAAATGGCATCGCTGTCCGGCGTCGGCCGGTCCCGGCGCGGCTGCGGGCCGCCGGGGCGGTCGTCCCCCTCGGCCACCGCGGCTTCGTCCTCGGCGTCGGTTCCGTCATCGTCGGCGGCTTCGCCCTCCATCTCCTCGGGCTGGGCGCCGAGCATGGATTCCTGTTCGGATTCGGATTGACCTTCACCGTCCTGGGAATTGTCCTGGGCGCCGGATTGCTCACCGCCGTCCTCGCCCTCCTCGGAATTGTCCTCGGGTTCGGCATCGACCTCGGCTTCCGCCAGTTCCATGGCGGCCAGCAGCTTGCGGGATGCGCGGGCGAAGGCGTTCTGGTCGTCCTGGGCGTTGGACATTTCGCTCAGCGCCTGGTCGGCATTGTCGCCCAGCGTGCCGCGCCACAGGTCCAGCACGCGCTGTGCCGCCTCGGGTGCCGGTTCGCCGGACAGTTTTTCGCGGGCGAGCAGGGCCAGTGCCTTGTCGATGGGCAACTGATCCTTCCGCGTCATGCGGTCGTAGCCCTCGGCCTCACATTCCTCGGCCAGCTTGGCACGCAGGTTGGCGTTGACGCCATTCATGTGGCGGGCGCCGACTACCTCGACCCGGACCTGTTCCAGGGCGTCGTAGGCGTCCTTGGCTTCCCGGCGGGTGGGCATGCGCTGGGCATGCACCGAGTCATCATGGTGACGCAGACGCAGCGCGATGGCGTCGGACTGGCCGCGCAGCTTGGCCATCTCGGCCGGCGGCAGGGCGCGGGTGGGTAGCGGCAGGCGGGCACGCTTGCCGGACACGCCGGACGGCCCGGGTTGGAAGGCGACCTGCACGTCGGGCTGTTCGGCGATGGCGCGCAGGACGCCGGCGGTGGCGCGCTTGAAGTCCTCGGCGCGGGCGTTGTCTTTGTTCGATCCGCTCATGACTGGGTCTCGAAGGGGCTGTGCCGGCAGGCTGAGGCGGGGCGGACGTCGCGGTCGCGGCACGCCGCCGGCGGATCGGTCATGGCCGGGTTGCCCCCGGCCATGACGATGGGGCACGGATGGGTGCCGCGTGTCATCCTTATGCGAACTTCCTCGTGGTGAACCCGCCGGTGGGGATGTCTTCGTTGAAGCAGCGCTGGTAGTACTCCGCGACCGTGCTGCGTTCGGCTTCATCGCACTTGTTCATGAACGTCACCCGGAAGGCGAAGCCGACATCCCCGAAGATGCGGGCGTTCTCGGCCCAGGTGATCACGGTGCGCGGCGACATGACGGTGGAGATGTCGCCGTTGATGAAGCCGGCGCGGGTCAGGTCGGCGAGGGCGACCATGCTCTCGACCCGCTTGCGTGTTGCCGGATCCTTGGCCGGGTCGACGCCCATCTTCGCCAGCACAATGCCGGTTTCCATGGCGTGCGGCAGGTAGTTCAGGGTGGCGACGATGTTCCATCGGTCCATCTGGCCCTGGTTGATCTGCTTCGTGCCGTGGTACAGCCCGGTGGTGTCGCCCAGGCCGACGGTGTTGGCGGTGGCGAACAGCCGGAACGACGGATGCGGGCGGATGACGCGGTTCTGATCCAGCAGGGTCAGCTTGCCTTCGACTTCCAGCACCCGCTGGATGACGAACATCACGTCCGGGCGGCCGGCATCATATTCATCGAACACCAGGGCGCAGGCGTGCTGCAGGGCCCAGGGTAGGATACCCTCCCGGAATTCGGTGATCTGCTTGCCGTCCTTCAGGACGATGGCATCCTTGCCGATCAGGTCGATGCGGCTGATGTGGCTGTCCAGGTTGACGCGGATGCAGGGCCAGTTCAGCCGGGAGGCCACCTGTTCGATATGCGTGGACTTTCCGGTGCCGTGATAGCCCTGGATCATCACGCGGCGGTTGTAAGAAAAGCCCGCCAGGATCGCCAGCGTGGTTTCCCGGTCGAATTTATAGGCGGGATCGGTATCCGGGACGTGTTCCGTGCGCACCGAGAACGCCGGCACGTCCATGTCGATATCGAGGCCGAAAACCTCCCGCGCCGACACCTTGGTGTCTGGCAGATTGATCTCCGACGTCGGGCGGGGTGAGGCGATGTCGATGGCCGTGTTCATAGTCCAGCGTTTCCTGTTTCAATTCCTGGAAAGTTTAACGAGGGCGGCGCGCCGCGCAAGGGCGGCGGCTGCGGAGGCAAGTCATTCGGGCCGGCAAGGCGTTTAGCCGGTCGCGGCGACCCGCGCATGGTCCCCTAATCGCGAACGCACCGTCGCATAGGCGAGATTGATGGTCTTCAGCCGTTCCTCGGCGTCGCGGCTGCCGCCGTTGGCATCGGGATGGTGCCGCTTCGCCAGTTCCTTGTAGCGCGCCTTGAGGGTGTCCATGGTAATGGGCCACGATAATCCCAAAGTCGCCAAAGGCTCCCTGAGTTCCGCCGGCGCCTTGCCGGGATCGGGTCGCTTGGACGCTTTCATCTTGGCGGCGGCCAGGATGTGCAGCGGGTCCTTCAGCACGTCCTCATCCCAGGCGGCATGACCGAGACGGCCGAGCGGCCAGGTCGGGCGCTGCCAGGAAGTGTCGGCGCGCAGCTGGGCTTCAACCTCGGCCGGGGACATGCCTTTGTAGAAGTCCCAGCCAGCATTGTAGGCGCGGACGTGTTCCAGGCAAAACCAATGGTACTCGTTCAGGTTCCGGCGGGATTTAGGGGCGCGGTATTCACCGGCTTCCCGGCATCCGGGCATGTCGCACGGCCGGCCCGGCGCGGCCGGGTCGGGTGCGTAGGCCCGGGGGCGCGTGGGGCGTCGCATCATCATGGCTTTTATGTGCGCCCAGGCGGGGTGTTGGCAATGGCGGTCGGGCGTTTTGCCGACGCGGAGCCGCTGTGCGATCCTGACCGTTGCGCGTGCCGCCGGCGCCGACTATCTAACACGTTACGGTCCGGCCAGCCTGAAGGTCAGGCTGCGTCCTGCCTGCATGCGCGGGTTCAAAGGCAGTGGGTTGGCGAGTTCACGCTGCACCGCCGATGGCGGCAAACGCGCCGCTGATGGCGCCCAGGGCGTTCAAGGCCGGCGGGAAGCCGGTATAGGGCGCGGTCTGGATAATCGCCTCGATAATCT
>DAICYU010000250.1 GCA_027311485.1 Acetobacteraceae bacterium | reverse complement strand
CGTGGCCCCGGTGCGGCGCCGATACCCGGGGCGGACCGGGGGCCGCACATCTCGCCCCGCCGCATCCGGCCAGGGCACCCCGGTTGCATTCGACACAACTCGGCGAAACATAAGCTGGGGCAAACAATTCCTGTGCCCCACGGATCGCCGCACTGCTAGAATGACCCGCATCATCGGTCGTATGTGTCGCACCATGCCGTTCGAAGCCTCAGCGCACCCGCTTCCCGCCAATGACCTGCTGCCAGCCACGGCATCGGACCTTGCCGTAGCGACAGCTGAGGACGTTACTTTCCAAGCCGCCGCACCGTCCGACATCCAGGACCTGATCGATACGCCCTGCCGAGCGCTGGAGGTGGAATACAAAAGCTGGCGCAATCTGGACCATGCCGAGGACCGGGCTGAACTCGCCCGCGATATCGCCGCGCTGGCAAATCACGGTGGCGGATTCATCGTATTTGGTTTCGATGAAGACACGCTGATGCCCGACGATACAGATCCGTTCCGCACCAACTGCACCGCCGAAAAAGTTGCATCGATCGTACAAACCTATCTGGACCCGCCGGTCGGTTGCGAGGTCACGGCGCCATTGGCCACGACCGGGGTGGTTCATCCGGTGATCCGGGTCGCCAGTCACGGTACCACGCCGGTGTGCATCCGGCAGGACGGCCCGGTCGTCAACGACGAAAAACTGGTGGAACGGGCCGCTTATTACATCCGAAAGCAGGGACCCGCCTCCTTCGGCCGCGCCATCGGCGTGCCGCGTCCGCAAAGCAGCCGGATCGAAACGCCGCAGGACTGGTCGGCGCTGATTCGCCGCTGTGTCTGCCGCGACCGCGACAACCTGCTGGGCATGCTGGAAGCCGCGATCGAGGGACGCGCCACCACGCCCGACACCGCGCAACGCCTGCTGGCCTGGCATCGCGCCGCCCGGGCCGCGTTCCTGACGCTGGTGCCGCGCAGCCCGATGGCAGAGTCCCTGGTGCGGCGTCATTACGCGCTGTCCTACGCCTTCGACCTGATCCGCCCGGAAACGCTGGAACACGCGCAGTTCCCGGAACGCCTGCGCCATACGGTGTTTGAGGTGCAGACCCGCTTCCGGTCCGGCTGGAACATGTTCGATCCACCCTATCGACGGGCCGTGCAGGCGCGTTTCATGAACGACCCCGCCACCGGCGACGATGAAGCCGATTTCCTGGAAACCGCCTGGCTCCGCGCCCGCAACCCAAACGAAACGGCGGATTTCTGGCGGGTTTCGCCGCGCGGCCTGGCCACCATCATCCGCGCCTACGCCGAGGATTCGCCGCGGACCGATACGCATTCTATCCGCCCGGGAATCTACCTGAGCCCGGACGTGCTGGCGCAGGAGATTGCGGAACTGGTGTGCCACGCCGGCGCCCTCGCGCGCCTGTTCTCCGGCGTGCGCCGCGTCGTATTCCGCTGCGAGTGGTGGGGCCTGCAGGGGCGGGAGTTGTTCGATCCCGAGGCACGCTGGCCGCATCGTGGACCGGCGCTCAGTGATCACAGCGTGGCAACGGCGAATGTTCCCGCAGCCCGTCTGGTGCAGGCGTGGCCCGAGGTCGTGGCGCAGCTTATGGCCCCGGTGCTGCGCGCGGTGGAACCGGACATCCAGCTTGGCGCGACCTGGGTGCGGACACAGGCGCCGCGCTGGGCGACCACCCCGGCATAGCGGGTTCAGTCGGCGGGTTCCAGGAAGCACGCGTCGCCATAGGAATGAAACCGATACTGGGCGGCGACGGCATGGGCATACGCCGCCAGCATCCGCTCCCGCCCCGAAAACGCCGAGACCAGCATCAGCAGCGTGGACCGCGGCAGGTGGAAATTGGTCAGCAGGCGGTCCACCGCCTTGAACCGGTAGCCGGGCAGAATGAACAAGGACGTCTCGCCCACGAACGGCTCTATCGTGCCGTCCAGCCGGGCGGCGGTTTCCAGCAGCCGCAGGCTCGTGGTGCCGACGGCGACCACACGCCCGCCTGCTTGCCGGGCGGCATTGATCGCCGCGGCCGTCTCAGCGGTCAGCTCGCCACGTTCGGCGTGCATACGATGGTCGGTCACGCGGTCCACCCGCACCGGCAGGAACGTGCCGATGCCAACGTGCAAGGTCACGGTCGCCCGCCGCACGCCAAGAGTGCCGAGGGCCGACAGCAGTTCCGGGGTAAAATGCAGGCCGGCGGTCGGCGCCGCCACAGCGCCCTGCTGCCGGGCGAAGACCGTCTGGTAATCCTCGGCATCCCGGGGCAGCGGGCCGTGCGGACGGTCGATGTAAGGCGGCAGGGCCAACGCCCCGGCCTGCTCGAACGCCGCCATCAGGGCGTCGCCGTCGAGGTTGAACACCAGCGCAAGACTGCCATCCGCGCCCTTGTCGGACACCCGGGCGGTCAGGGCATCGGAGCCTTCAATGGTCAGCGTATCGCCCACCCGGACACGACGGGCGTTGCGGGCAAGGGCCTTCCACGCCCCATCCGGACCAGGCCGGTCCAGGGTGATGCCAATCCCGGCATCGCCCCGCCGAGCGCGGAGCTGGGCAGGGAACACACGGGTATCATTGGCGACGAGGATGTCACCCGGTCGAAGCAGGGTCGTCAGGTCGCGGATGGTCAGGTCCGCGAGCCCGTCCGGCCGGATATGCAACAGCCGGGCGGAGTCGCGCGGACGGGCCGGCTCGTGCGCGATGCGGTCCGGCGGCAACGCGTAGTCGAAGTCGGCCAGGGTCAGGGCCTCGGCCGACCGGGGCAAGCCGCCGGCCATGCCCGCGTCGGTATGGTTACTGATAGGAGGAGATCTCAATCAGGTTGCCGTCCGGATCGCGGCAGTAGACCGACTGGATGGCGCCGAGCGCGCCAGTCCTTTGGACGGGTCCTTGCAGGATCTGCACACCGCAGTCATGCAGATGCCCGACCACCTCATCCGGCGGCACCGCGGTGATGAAGCACAGGTCGGCGGCGCCGATCTCCACCGAGGCGCCGGTCGGCCAGGAGCCGACATCGGCGTCGATCGGACGCAGGTTAATCTTCTGGCCGCCGAATTTCAGTGCTGTGCGGTTCTGCGGGCCGAAATCCTCCCGCTCCATGCCCAGCACGCGCTGGTACCATGCGGCCGCGATTTCAACGCTGGAGACGTTGATGACGACGTGGTCGATCCGGTCAACCGAGAACCGCATCACTTGATCCCGTCGTAAAAGTCGTTGCCCTTGTCGTCGATGACGATGAAGGCCGGGAAATTCTCGACCTCGATCCGCCAGACGGCTTCCATGCCGAGCTCGGGGAACTCCAGCACCTCGACCTTGCGGATGCAGTCCTGTGCCAGGCGGGCGGCGGGACCGCCAACGCTGCCCAGGTAGAAGCCGCCGAACTGCTTGCAGGCGTCCTTCACCGCTTTGGACCGGTTGCCCTTGGCCAGCATGATCAGGGAGCCGCCGGCGGCCTGGAACTCCTGCACGTAGCTGTCCATGCGGCCAGCGGTGGTGGGGCCGAAGCTGCCGGTCGCCATGCCCTGCGGCGTCTTCGCCGGGCCGGCGTAATAGACCGGGTGGTTCTTGATGTAGTCGGGCAGCGGCAGGCCGTTATCCAGCCGTTCCTTCAGCTTGGCATGGGCGATGTCGCGCGCCACCACCATCGTGCCGGTCAGGGACAGGCGGGTCTTCACCGGATGCTTCGACAGTTCCTTGCGGATCTCCAGCATCGGCCGGTTCAGATCGATGGCGACGGCCTCGCTACCCAGGTGCGAGTCGGTGGTTTCCGGCAGGTATTTGGCCGGCTCGGTTTCCAACTGCTCCAGGAACACGCCTTCGGGCGTGATTTTCGCCAGGATCTGCCGGTCGGCGCTGCAGGATACGCCGATGCCCACCGGCAGTGACGCACCGTGCCGCGGCAGCCGCACCACGCGCACGTCGTGGCAGAAATACTTACCGCCGAACTGCGCGCCGATGCCGATGTTGCGGCTGATCTCCAGCACCTGCTGTTCCAGCGCGACATCGCGGAACGCATGGCCGGCCTTGCTGCCGCTGGTCGGCAGGGTATCCAGCCAGCGGGTCGAGGCCAGCTTCACCGCCTTCAGATTCATCTCGGCTGAGGTGCCGCCGATGACGATGGCCAGATGGTAGGGCGGGCAGGCCGAGGTGCCCAGCGTCTTCATCTTGGTTTCCAGGAACTTCGCCAGCCGCTCGGGCGAGAGGATGGCGCGGGTTTCCTGGAACAGGAAGGTCTTGTTGGCGCTGCCGCCGCCCTTGGCGACGAACATCAGGTGGAATTCGTCGGCGTGGCCGTCCCCGGGGGCGGCCATGATGTCGAACTGCACCGGCAGGTTGTTGCCGGTGTTCACTTCGTCAAACATCGACAGCGGCGCCATCTGTGAATAGCGCAGGTTGGTTTCTGTGTAGGTGCGATGCACGCCCCAGGAGATCGCCTCCTCCTCATTGCCATCGACCCAGACGCGCTGGCCTTTCTTGCCGAAGACGATGGCGGTGCCGGTATCCTGGCACATCGGCAGCACGCCGCCGGCGGCGATATTGGCGTTCTTCAGCAGATCGAGTGCGACGAAGCGGTCATTGGCGCTGGCTTCGGGGTCGTCGAGGATCTTGCGCAACTGTGACAGATGGCCGGGGCGCAGCAGGTGCGACACGTCATGGTAGGCGCGCAGGGCCAATTCGCTCAGGGCTTCCGGCGCGATGCGCAGCACCGTCTTGCCTTCGACCGTGATGGTGCGGATGCCCTCGATCGGCAGCTTGCGCCAGGGAGTCGTATCCGGCCCGAGCGGGAACATCGGCGCGTACAGGAAGTTGGATGGGCGTTGTTCCGCTTGGTCCACGTGCGGGTCCTTTCGGTCTGGTCGGTCTCGCGCCAGTTTATTGCGGCGAACGGCGGCGGAACGCGTCCAGGCTCACGACCTGGCCAGGTTCGCTCGGCTCCGTTTCCGCGGCCGGTTCGGCTGGCGCTTCGGGTTCGGGTGCGGGTTCGACTGCGGCGGCCGGCGCCTCGGCCGACTGGAAGCGCAGGCCGTAGCGGATATGCGGATCGGCAAATTCCACCACTGCATCCAGCGGAATGGTCAGCCGAGCGGGCACGCCGCCAAAGGACAGGCCGACCTGGATGGTTTCGGATTCGCGATTGAACGCCAGGTCCCAGAACTGATGTTGCAGAACAATGGTCATTTCCTGCGGATATTGCGCGCGGACGCGCTGCGGGATGTCCACGCCCGGCTGATCGGTGCGGAACGTCAGGTAGAAATGATGTCCGCCCGGTAATCCGTGCTGCGAGACATGCTCGATCGCCTGGGCCACGACGTGACGCAGTGCCTGTTCAATCCAACGCTCATACGGCAGCAGGCTTTCCGGCTGCTGCTTGTGGTCATCGTCCATCAGTGCCCCCAAGGCCCTGTCATATGTGGCCTTTCCTGCTTTTCCACCAGGGTAACCCATAGCGCGTACGTGCCGGGCGGCAAAGAGGCTTCATCAGGGGGTGACGTTTATCCCCGGGGGTTTGTCCTGGGGGGGTTGTCCTGGGGTGTTTATCCCAGCGGGGGGCGGGCTTGCGGAACGGACAGCAGGGTGCTTGCGGCAGAGGACAGGGCGTTGGCGCGCAGCCGCATGGTGGGATCGCCGGCATCAGCCCCGGCGGCGACCTCATGAGCGAGGCCGGTGAAGGCGGCGGCCCAGGCGGCGGTGCGGGCCGGGTCGGGCCGAGTGGGCGCGACAGGTTGGGCGGGCGGAGCGGGCCGTGGCGCCGCCGGGCGCAGGCGTGGCGCGGGCGTGTGGCGCCGGTGCAGGGCGGACCGGGCGCGATCGGCGGAGCGGCCGAGGCTGACGGCATTGCCGCGCAGGCGGAGGATGGTGGCGGGTGCGTGACCGGGCTGGGTGGACAGGCGGATCGTATCGAGCGCGGCGAGGCTGAAGGTGACGGATTGCGCGATCAACAGCAGGTCGGCGGGGTCATCGGAGCCCCAGGCGCCGATGGTTTGCAGCGCGGCGGCGCGGGCCTGATCGGGGTTGCTGCCGGTGGCGGGCAGGAACAGGGGTATGAGGGTGAGGAGGATGAGTTCGAGAAGGACGGCGGGCTGTGCGTCTGGCTTGGATGAGGGATTCATGCCGGCCGGCGTTGGTTGGGATAGTGGCGCTGGTAGCATGATGGGGTGGGAGATTCAAGTATTTTTTCCTAGTTGGATATTTTTCAAAGCAGCTTTGTGGCCACGCGTTTTAATCAGAAATGGGCGTCGGACTACGACCTTTAATTCAACGGGCCAAATGGCTATAACACTGGCGCTGCCAGGGTTGCGATATGAATAATATCCTAATGATAAAGAAAGCATTTCATTATCTCGATCTGTTCAAGTATGGATATTGTTGTCGCGAGTTCACGGCGCTGATCGGATCGTCCATAGAGGCATTGCACATTCTCCTGCCGAGGTGTGTTCTCAAACCGGGCGCTGACCAGCAGCAAGCAGGGC
>DAICYU010000024.1 GCA_027311485.1 Acetobacteraceae bacterium | reverse complement strand
AAATAATGGCTACGATTAGGCTCAGATGCGAGGTATGCATGGCTATGCCCTTCGAGACCATGCCGGAGGTTAAGGCCGGCGAAAAGACTCCGGTCGTGGTTAAGAAATATGCGAACCGGCGACTCTATAACACGGAAAGCTCCAGCTACATTACGCTGGACAATCTTGCTGAGATGGTGCGGAACGGGCGGGACTTCGTTGTTTATGACGCGAAGACCGGCGACGACATCACACGCAGCGTGCTGACACAGATCATCGTCGAGGAAGAAGGCAAGGGCCAGAACCTGCTGCCAACCACCTTCCTGCGTCATCTGATCAGCTTTTACGGCGGGTCGATGCAAGGGCTGGTGCCGAAATACCTGGAAGGCGCCATGACGGCTTTTGCCCAGCAGCAGGACCAGATGCGAACCGCGATGCAGAAGACAATGGGCACGCTGTTCCCCTTCGGCAACATCGAGGAAGTCGGGCGCCAGAACATGGCGATGATGGAGCGGGCGTTCAGCCTGTTCGCCCCGTTCTACCGCGCCGGTGAAGTTGCGATGCATGCCGGCGACAAGGACGCCGAACTGGCCGCCCTACGGGCCGAGATTGAGCGGCTGCGGAAGGAACTGGCCGAGGCGCAGAAGTAGGACTATCGCTCCGGCCCGGAACGCGATTGCCGGAGGCTGCGCCGTGCAGGCGGCACGTTCTGGTGGCGCGGTCTGCCTTCCAGACCAGACACCCGGCGTCCGATCGGCGACGCCACCCAGGCGAACCATCCGCTACGCTGGGGCCGCTGCCTTGGCGGCTGCGATGAAGCGATGAATCATCGCCGGGTCCTTGACCCCACGCGCACTCTCAACCCCCGAGGACACGTCCACCGCGACGGCGCCCGTGTCCCTGATGGCCGTCGCAACATTGTCGGGCGTCAGGCCACCAGCCAGCAGCCACGGTGTCGGGGCACGCCAGCCGAGGAGGATCGACCAGTCGAATGTCGTCGCGTTGCCTCCGGGCCGCGTCGCGCCGGCAGGTGGCTTCGCCTCCAGCACCAAGCGATCGGCGTCCAGCGGCGTAGCGGGCAGATCGGCGCGGGTGCTGACACCCACCGCGGCCCAGACCGGCAGCCCGAACTGTGCCTTGAACGCCGCTATCCGGTCCCGCGCGCCGTAGATCTGCAGCGCGTCCAAAGGCGCTGTCGCCAGCACCTGTTCGATCATCTCGGCCGTCGGGTTCACGAACAGGCCGACCCGCGGCGGGCCGCCCTTGGTGCGGCGTGACAGTGTGGCGGCCATGTCGGGGGTGACGTAGCGGGGCGACGCCGGGAAAAAGACAAATCCCAGATAGTCGGCACCGGCGTCCAGCGCCGCGTCAAACGCCTCCGGCGCATTGAGTCCGCAGATCTTAACCGCGATCATCGCAGGCTGGCGACAATTGCCGCCGCCGCCGCCGCCGGGTCCGGCGCCGCGGTGATCGGGCGTCCAACCACGATCCAGTCGGCACCCGCCTGCATCGCCTCCCGCGGCGTCATGGTCCGAGCCTGATCGCCGGCCGCCGCACCCGCCGGCCGGATGCCGGGCACGACAAGCGTGACGTCCCCGCCCAGCGCCTGCCGCAGCACAGCGGCCTCATGCGGGCTGCACACCAGCCCGTCCGCCCCGGCGGCAACTGCCAGGCGAGCGAGCCGCAGCACCTGCTCCGCAGGGCTGGCATCGACGCCGATTGCGTGGAGCGCCGCCTGATCCAGGCTGGTCAGCACCGTGACCGCCAGGATCAGCGGCCGAGCGGATCCTGCGGCCTGGGCCGCCTGTGCCGCGGCCTGGATCATGGCGGACCCGCCCGCGGCGTGAATGGTCAGCATGCGTGGGCGCAGCGGCAACACCGCACGCACCCCGCCGGCGACGGTATTCGGAATGTCGTGCAGCTTCAGGTCGAGGAAAACCGGCGTGCCGGTCACCCCGCGCACGCCCGCGGCGCCATGCGCCAGGAAAAACTCCAGCCCCAGCTTGAACAGCCCGGCATGGGGCATCAGCGACGTGGCCCAACCGGATGCCTGTGCGGCGTCGGCGGTATCCAGCGCGACGATCAGGGGGCTGTCGGCCACAGGGCTGGCGGCCGGCATTACGCCGCCGGCGGCAGGGACAAAGCCGGCTCGGTGCGCGCCTTCAGCTCCTGCACCTGCGCCTCCAGCATACGAACCGTCCGTTCGGCTCGGCGGGCGCGGCTGCGCTGCGCCAGGACCGACAGCCAGACGATCAGCGCACCCAGGATGAAGGCGATTGCCATGGCGACGAGGATGGTCACCGACAACGGTGCCTCCAGCGCATAATCAGTCGGCCATAGGGCCAGCCGCACCGGTTCGGTGTTTGACAACGCGAACAGAACGACGGGTACACTGATGATCAGGGTGACAATCAGAAGCAACATAGACAGGGGACCTTTCAGGCCGGCTTACGTTCCGCCGCAACCGCGCGGGGAATTTTGCCCGCATTCACCCGAAGCCGCAGTTCTTTACCAGCCTTGAAAAACGGAACCGACTTTTCATCAACGGCAACGGTCGCGCCGGTGCGGGGATTGCGGCCGGTGCGAGCATCCCGGTGCTTGACCGTGAAGGCGCCGAAACCACGCAATTCCACCCGCTCACCGCGAGCAAGCGCGTAAGTAATTTCCTCAAAAATCGTCGCCACAATCGTTTCAACATCCTGGGCGCGCAGATGCGGATTGGCACTCGCCAATTCGGCGATAAGTTCAGACTTCGTCAAGGCATCCCCCGGGAGTCAATTACTGGAACGTTGCCAGAGGGCCAGGGGACCGTCAAGAATAAGGCTTTGTGAAATCAGTGTTTTCCAAACACCCTGTAGCATTGGCGCCAGTTCACCGATCAGGGCGCGGCTGGCCAGCCCGGTCTGCTCGTCCACGTCCTTGACCGGCAGCGACCGCGGTACTTTCCTGGCTGTCGCCAGCCACTGCCGCGCATCCCGCTCCCCGCCGATGGCGTCCACCAGACCGAGTTTCAGCGCCTGACGTCCTGTATAGGCGCGCCCATCAGCCAGTGCCTTGACCTTGTCCACGTCCATATGACGCCCGGCGGCGACCATGGTGACGAACTGGTCGTACAGATCGTTGACCAGGCCCTGCATGACGTCGCGTCCTTGCGGCGACAACGGCCGCACCAGGCTCGGTTCGTCCTTCAACGGGCCCGACCGGATGACTTCCGCATCAATGCCAAGCTTGCCCAGCAGGCCGGAAATCTCACCAGTTTCCAGCAGCACGCCGATCGAGCCGGTCAGCGTAGCCTCATGCGCGAAGATGCGTTGCGCCGGCACTGCGATCATGTAGCCAGCGGATGCAGCCAGCCCTTGCATCGACACGACGACGGGCTTTTTCGCCGCCACGCGGGCGATGGCATTATGCAGGCTTTCGCCGCCCGCCACGCTGCCGCCAGGACTGTTGATGACGACGATCAGCGCCTTGGTGGCGTTGTCATCCGCCAGATCATCAATGGCCTGGGTCAGCTTGCGGTCCTGCGTGATCAGCCCCTTGATGGTGACCCGCGCAACATGGGCGCCCGTGGCAGGCAGCCCGACGTCGCGCAGGCCAGCCAGAAGCGCCGCGACGACCGCGACCACGGCAAACACCCGCCAAAAGACAAGGCGGCGCGAGAGGCGCCGCCTGTCCAATAGCAGATCGGTTTCCAGCGACACGCGCGGGAAGCCTTAGCTCTCCTGCGCCATCTGGTTGCGGCGACGGATCGCAGCACCCAGAATGTCGCCCAGCGAAGCGCCAGAGTCGGACGAACCGAATTCGGCCATCGCCTGCTTCTCTTCCTCCACTTCCTTGCCCTTGATGGTCAGGGTCAACTTGCGGGAGGTGCGATCGACAGCGGTGATCTTGGCATCGACCTTCTCGCCCACGGCGAAGCGGTCAGGCCGCTGATCGGCCTTGTCGCGGGCCAGTTCGGCGCGGCGGATAAAGCCCGTCAGCACGTCGTTGACCCTGACTTCGATCCCGTTGGCCTGCACGGCACTGACCACGCAGGTTACGACATCGCCCTTGTGCACCGTATCCAGCACCGTTGCGGCCGGGTCGGCGCGCAGCTGCTTGATGCCCAGGCTGATGCGTTCCTTCTCGACGTCCACGTCCAGAACCCGGGCCTTGACGACCTGACCCTTTTCGTAGCCCGCCATCGCGGCTTCGCCAGCTTCGTCCCAGGACAGGTCGGACATGTGGATCATGCCGTCGATGTCCGCAGACAGGCCGATGAACAGGCCGAATTCCGTAATGTTGCGGATTTCGCCCTCGACCTCGGACCCGATCGGGTGATCGTCGACGAACTGCTCCCACGGGTTCCGCTGCACCTGCTTCAGGCCCAGGCTGATACGCCGCTTCGCGCTGTCCACGTCCAGCACCATGACATCCACTTCCTGGCTGGTGGAGACGATCTTGCCAGGATGGACGTTCTTCTTCGTCCAGGACATTTCGGAGACGTGCACCAGGCCTTCGACGCCCGGCTCCAGCTCCACAAAGGCGCCGTAGTCGGTGATATTGGTGACGCGGCCCGAGAACTTGGCACCCGGCGGATACTTCGCCGCGACGCCTTCCCACGGATCGGCTTCCAGCTGCTTCATGCCCAGGCTGATGCGCTGGGTGTCGGAGTTGAAGCGGATCACCTGCACCTTGACCTGCTGGCCAATCGTCAGCGCTTCCGACGGATGGTTGATGCGGCGCCACGCGATATCGGTGACGTGCAGCAGGCCATCGACGCCGCCCAGATCGACGAAGGCGCCGTAGTCGGTGATGTTCTTCACCACGCCGTCCAGGATCATGCCTTCCTTGAGGCCCTGGATCAGCTCACTGCGCTGCTCCGCACGTGTCTCCTCCAGCACCGCTCGGCGGGACACCACGATGTTGCCGCGAGCGCGGTCCATCTTCAGGATCTGGAAGGGTTGCGGCGTGCCCATCAGCGGCGCGACGTCGCGCACCGGACGGATATCGACCTGGCTGCCGGGCAGGAATGCCACCGCGCCGCCGAGATCAACCGTGAAACCGCCCTTGACGCGGCCATAGATCGTGCCGTCAACGCGCTTTTGCGCCTCAAAGGCCTTTTCCAGATTGGTCCATGCTTCCTCGCGGCGAGCCTTCTCGCGCGACAGAATGATGGCGCCTTCGCGATCCTCGTAACGCTCCACATAGAGCTCGATCAGATCGCCGGGCTTAACGTCCGGCTTGGCGCCGGGTGGGCCGAATTCCTTGAGGGCGACGCGCCCTTCGCTCTTGAGCCCGACATCGACGACGGCGAATTCGTCAGTCAGGCGAACGACGCGGCCGGTAACGACCGATCCGTCGAAACCCGTATCGCTGCCCAGGGTTTCGTCAAGCAGAGAGGCGAAGTCCTCGCCCTTGAAATGGTCTTGCGCAGGCTCGTGCGCACGCACGGTGGCGGATGATGCCATGAGGTAGGTTTGTTCCAGTACGGGTGGCCGGGCCTTGCCCGGATATTACCGTGGCTTGCGCGTTTCGTTCATGAAACACGACTTGCCCGCATGTCCGTGCACGCGGGCCAGATTGAACAATGCCACGCAGGTAGAACCCTAACGCGACATGGGTGAAATAGAGATTCCGTGAGCGAAGTCAAGAAGTGTGGGCGGCCTGTCGCACCCAGGATTTCCAGGCGCTGACATGTCATATCGCGCCCGCGGCCCGGAGCCGCCGGCCATGCGCCGCGCGAACCCGGCACATACGCTGCCCAGTGCGATGGGCCGACACGAGGGCAAACAGCAAGCCTTTTCAAGCCGATCCATATCCAGCCGGGCTGCCCTGCAGCGTCTTTGTTCTTGATTTATTCTCAATCCTGTATTATGGAACAAATGATAATCAAAGACGCCGAGCAGCCCATGGCAACCACCACGCCCTACCAGCCGAACCCGTTCGTCAAGCACCTGCTGCTCAGCCTGCTGCCTTATTTCACCGTACTGAAACCGGATGAAGCCGAAATCATCCCAGCCGATATTGTCGAGACCCTGTCCGCCTACGGTGCCCGCACCCGCGCCGAGATGCTGCACGCCGCGCTGATCGTCGCCTTCGGCTTCTCCGCCCTCGACACGCTGGCGCAGGCGAAAGCGGACCCGGAGCTGTCGCCGACGCTCCGCCTGCGTTACCGTACCTGCGCCAATGCGCTGAACCGTGCCGCGCAGCAGAACGGCCATGCGCTCACCCGCCGCCTGTCCTGCGATCCGCCAGCCACACACCCAGTCGAACCGGCGGATGACATGCCAGCGGCGCAGGCACAGGACGCCCTGCGCCAAGCCAGGGCAAAAATCGACTCCTACCGCAACCGCCTCACCCCCGCTCGGCCGTCAGCCGTGCAGCCGAATCGCCGAGACAGCACGCTCGCGCATCTCTTCCCGACGATGCCCGGCCCGGAACCCCTCGCCGCCGCGCCCTGATGTCCCGCTGAATCGGATTCCGGTAAATCCGCTTCCGGTTATGCCGCGGCCAGCACGGCGGCGCAGATACGCTCCACATCATGGTCGGTCAGGTCCGGATGGATCGGCAGGGCCAGGATGCGTGTCGCCAGGTCTTCCGCCACCGGCAGCGAGGCACCGTCGTGCTGCGCCGCATAGGCGGGTTGGCGATGCAGCGGGCGCGGATAATAGATCGCCGTTGGCACGCCGTCTGCCCGAAGGCTGGCCTGCAGGCGGTCGCGCGCGCCTTCGTCCGGCACCAGGATGGCGTAAATCGCCCAGGCGCTGGTGCTGCCGGGCACACGCTGCGGTATCACCACGGCATTGCCCAGGCGGCGATCATAGGCTTGCGCGATCCGCTCCCGCGCTGCCAGCTCGTCCTTGAACACGGTCAGTTTCGACAGCAGGACCGCCGCCTGAATCGAGTCCAGGCGGCCGTTCATGCCGGTGCGCAGGACCTCATAACGGGTCTTGCCCTCACCATGCGTGCGCAGGCTCCGGTACAGGTCCGCCCGTTCGGCGCTCTCGGTGAACAGGGCGCCGCCGTCGCCGTAGGCACCCAGTGGCTTCGACGGGAAGAAGCTGGTCGCGGTCGCATCGGCCTGGGTGCCCAGCATCTTGCCATGCAGCGATGCGCCGAAGCTTTGCGCCAGGTCGTCCAGCAGGAACAGTCCGTTGCGGCCGGCGATATCGGTCAATGCCGGCCAGTCGGCCGGCTGGCCGAACAGGTCTACGCCGATGATGGCGCGCGGCCGCAGGGTGCCGGCCGCGCGGGTTTGTTCGATGCGGGTCTGGAGGTGCGCGGGGTCGATCTGGAAGGTGCGCGGATCGACATCGACGAATACCGGGGTGGCGCCCAGCAGCAGCGGCACCTCGGCCGTCGCGGTGTAGGTGAAGGCCGGCAGGAACACCGCGTCGCCGCGGCCGATACCCTCGGCCATCATGGCGATCTGCAGCGCATCTGTGCCGGAGCTGACACTGACGCAATGCGCGGCGCCGCAGAACGCCGCCAGGGCTTCCTCCAGCTCCCGCACCTCGGGGCCGAGGATGAACTGGCAATGCTCCAGCACCGTATCCAGCCGGCGGCGCAGGTCCGCGGCGATGCGGGCCTGCTGCGCCTTCAGGTCAAGGAACGGAACGGGGCGGGATGGATCGGACATGGTACCTCGGGGTCAGGCGCGGGCTTCGCCGGCAGAGCCGTCGCTGTTGTGCTCGAATTCAGGGATCAGGCGGCCCAGCAGGGTCAGCGCCAGCTTGACCTGCCCGCTGCGGCACGCGCTCCCGATCTCCTCGATCGCGCGGCCCACGATGGCGGGGTCGGCGGTACGGGGGGATGCCATCAGCAGGCCGGCATAGCCGGTGGGGATGGGCGGTTCCTTGCCGTGGAACAGCTCCTCATACAATTTTTCACCCGGGCGCAGGCCGGTGAAGCGGATCTCGATGTCCTGGTCCGGCTGCAAACCGGCGAGGCGGATCATCTGCCGGGCCAGATCGACGATCTTCACCGGCTCGCCCATATCCAGGACGAAGATGCCGCCGTTTTCACCGGACGGCAGCGCGGCGCCGGCGACGCCCAGCACGCTGGCCTGCAGCACCAGGCCGACGGCTTCGCGCACGGTCATGAAATAGCGCTGCATGTCGGGGTGGGTGACGGTCAGCGGGCCGCCGCGGGCAAGCTGGCGTTGGAACAGGGGCACAACCGAGCCGGTGCTGCCCAGCACATTGCCGAAGCGGACGGTGACGCAGCGCATGCCGCCCCGGGCATGCCGAGCCGATACGTCCAGCGCCTGGCAGTACATCTCGGCCAGCCGCTTGGAAGCGCCCATGACGCTAGTTGGGTTCACCGCCTTGTCGGTCGAGATCAGCACCATCGCCAGTGCCCCGACGGCGCGGGCGGCGTCGGCGACGTTGCGGGTGCCGACGGCGTTGGTGACAAGGCCCTCCAGCGGATTCGCCTCGACCATCGGGACATGTTTCAGCGCGGCGGCGTGGAACACGAGTTCCGGGCGATGCGCTTCAAAGATCGTGCGGACGCGGGCTTCGTCGCGGATGTCGGCGATCAGCGTGCGGCGGTTCACCTGCGGGTGCGTCTCGGCCAGTTCCAGGTCGATCTGCCACAGCGCGTATTCACCGTTGTCCAGCAGGATCAGCGTGCCGGGGCCGAAGGCGGCGACCTGCCGGGCGAGTTCGCTGCCGATGGTGCCGCCGGCGCCGGTGACGATAACCCGGCGGCCCTGGATCAGGCGGGCCATGCCGTCACGGTCCAGCGGCACCTGCGGGCGGTTCAGCAGATCCTCGATGGCGACGGGGCGCAGTTCCACCGGGCGGGGCTTTTCGGTGGGGTCGTCCAGCGCGGTCGGGCGCGGGGCGCGGCGAACCTGCAGGCCAAAACGGTCGGCTTCCGCGACGACCTGGGCCAGGCGGGCGCCGGCGAGTTCCGGGGTGACGAAGACCAGGGTGCCGGGCAGCCGACCCTCGGCCTGCAATTGTTCCAGAATGCGCCCGGCGTCATCCAGTGAACCGAGGATGCGGTGGCCCTGGATGCGGCGCCCGGTCTGCCGGTTGCTGGAGGCCAGCAGCCCTTCCACCCGGAAGGACTGCCGCCGGTCCTGGGACAAGGCGCGCAGGAACAGGTCGGCATCCTCGATCCCGCCGGCCAGCAGGATGGACGCGGTATCGACCAGCGGCGTGCGGGCTGTCCGGTGGGTGCGGCGCCAGCGGTAGATGACGCGGGGCGCGCCCAGGAGCAGCAGCAGCGTCAGGGCATGGATGGCGGCGAAGGCCGGATTGGCCGGTGCGGTGCCGGCCAGCGCGTTGACAACGGCGAACAGGACAGCGCCCAGCGCGGCACTGGCGGCGACGGTCAGCACATCGCCGATCGCGGTGAAGCGCCAGTATTGCAGCGACAGCCGGAACGGCACACCGGCCAGCAGCAGGCACAGCGCGCCCACCGGAATGCCCCACAGCGGATGCGCGACAGAACCGGCCGGGTCGGCGAGGAAGCGCGCCACCGGCACCGAAACCGCCGCCATGCCACCATCCAGGGCGACATTGACGGCTATGCGAAACAAGGAACGCGCCGCGGCCATGCCGGCGCCTATAGCCCATGACGCACGCGTGTCATAGCCGGTTGAAAATTCATCTCGCGGCAACCTGTCGCGCGCAGGCTGATGCGCTGGTTTGTCGGCGCGGCGGCACACCGCTAACATTTGCCAGGAAATTAACCAGGGGAGCACACGCATGGCCACCACGACGTTCAGGATCGGCGACATGACGATCCATCGCATCATCGAAATGGAGGTCGGCTTCACGCCGGCGCTGGAATTCCTGCCGAAGCTGACGCCTGCGCTGCTGGAGGAGAATCGGTCGTGGCTGAAATCACCCATGGCGCTGGATGACCAGGACAGGCTGGTGCTGTGCTTCCAGTCCTACATCGTCCGCACCGGCCGCCATAACATCCTGGTGGACAGCTGCGTCGGCAACCACAAGAACCGCCCGACCCGGCCGCTCTGGCACCAGAAGTCCGACACCGTGTTCATGGACGGGCTTAAGGCGGTCGGGCTGACGGTGGAGGACATCGACTTCGTCCTGTGCACCCATCTGCATGTCGATCATGTCGGCTGGAACACGCGGCTGGAGAATGGGCGCTGGGTGCCGACCTTCCCCAATGCGCGCTACCTGTTCTCAAAAACCGAACTCGATTTCTGGCTGAAGGAGAATGAGAAGGCGGTGGTGGACCCGATCGCCGACAGCGTGATCCCGATCGTCGAGGCGAAGAAGTGCGATGTGGTCACCAGCGACCACGCCGTCAGCGACCTGGTGTCGCTGATCCCGACGCCCGGTCACACGATCGACCATTATGCCGTGACGCTGGGCAGGGGTGGCAAGGCGGGCGTGATCACCGGCGACCTGATCCACAGCCCGTTGCAGGCGCGCTACCCGGATCTGGCCATGCGGATCGACTATGATCCGAACCAGAGTTCGGCGACGCGGTGGAAATTCCTTGAGCAGTACTGCGACACCGACACGCTGTGCTGCTTCGCGCACTTCCCGTCGCCGTCGCGGGGATACGTCAAGCGCTGGGGTGATGGGTTCAAGTGCGACTATGTGACCGAGTAGCATCCCTGGCACCCGCCTTGGTCCGGATGGCTGGGCCACGGCGGGCAACCGCCGCCGCGCTGCGACGGAACGCGGCACCCGCGATGGCGGCTCCGGGTTGGCGCGGGACCGGGACTACATCATCCGTTCATCCGGCCCGACCAGATAGTGTGGCGTTTCGCCGGCTAGGGCGCGGCGGATGTTGGCCCCGGCGCGGCGCACCGCTTCAGTCCCAGCGCCTGTCACGGATGCCGAATTGTGCGGCGATCCGACCACGTTCGGCAGGGTGGTGAACGGGTGGTCCATGCGGAAGGCGCCGTGGCGCACCGGCTCGACCCACCAGGCATCGATGCAGGCGAAGAAGGCGGGATGAGCCTGCAGATGTGCGAACAACGGGGCTTCCTGCACGATTTCGCCGCGGGCGAGGTTCACCAGGATCGCGTCCGGCCGCATCAGCCCAAGCTCTCGCGCGCCGATCAGGTCCTTCGTCGCGGGGGTCAGCGGCAGGCTGATCACCAGCACGTCGGCGGCGGCCAGCAGCGTGTCCAGGTCGGCCATGCCGCCGATCCAGTCCACGGGATCCTCCGACCAGCCGCGGCGATTGACCGCATGGATGCGCATGCCGAAGGCTCGGAGCAGCCGAGCGGTGGCGATGCCGATGCCACCGAAGCCAAGGATGCCGCAGGTCTTGCCGGCCAGGGTGCGGTTGGTGGTGAACTGGTTGAAGGCACCGTGCGACAGGGCGGCATGCTCGACCAGCAGGCGCTTCGCCGCCGCCAATACCATCGCCACCGCATGCTCGGCCATCGGTGCGGCGTAGGCGCCGCCGTTGCTGGCGATGGGAATGCCGGCGGGCAGCGCGTTCAGCGGCACGAAATCAACGCCGGCGGTGATGAACTGGATCAGGCGGGCGGACTGGATCAGCGCGGGTTCATGCGGGCGCAGGTCCTTGGCGGTGTTACGGGCGAGGATGGCGGTGGCGGTGCGCAGAGCCTCGGTGCGGCCGGCGTCATCCAGGTCCATCAGCCAGACGATGGGCACGTCCGGGCCGATCGCGTCCGCCAGCGCCGCCCGGTCGGGCGGGCGCATGGCATAAGCGACGACGACCGCGCCGGTCACGACTTGCAGGGGAAGCGCTCCGCCAGGAAGCGGAACAGGGCAGGGGGCGCAGCCATGCCGCTGCGGCTGGAGTCGGCGCGCACCCAGGCGGCGAAGTCGCGCATCGTCGAGCGCCGGGTTGGCATCGGCTTGGGGAAGCAGAATGGCTTGTTCTGGCCGGCGTAGTGCAACTGCACCTCCAGGGCGCCCTGCGCGAAGCCGTCGCAGAAATTCATCCGCGCGTCGGCACCCGGCTCCCGCGGGTTCGGGCTGCAGAGCTCCGCCAGCTCGCCCGCGTTGTTGGCGTGCAGCGCAAGCGGCTCCGCGACGCGGCCTGTGTTGGTGCTAAGGACAGCGCCGGTGCAAAGGGCGGTGCCGGCCATCGCCAGGACGATCAGGTGCTTCATCAAGTGCTCTCCCGTAACAGTGGATCACGCCCGGCGACCCAGCGGTCCCATCCTTGCGCGCGTAACAGGCAGGCGGGGCAGGTGCCGCATCCGAAGCCCCAGGCGTGGCGATCGGTGCGGTTGCCCAGATAGCAGGTATGGGTTTGTTCGCGAATGACATCCACCAGAGCCATGCCGCCCAGATCGTAGGCCAGCGCCCAGGTCGCCGCCTTGTCGCGCCACATCAGCGGCGTTTCCAGCACGAACCGCCGCTCCATCCCCAGGTTCAGGGCCAGTTGCATCGCCTTGATGGTATCATCGCGGCAGTCGGGGTAGCCGGAGTAGTCGGTCTCACACACGCCGGTGACGATGCGGC
Source organism: Acetobacteraceae bacterium (assembly GCA_027311485.1). GTDB lineage: Bacteria > Pseudomonadota > Alphaproteobacteria > Acetobacterales > Acetobacteraceae > Rhodopila. The sequence goes on along the minus strand of DAICYU010000024.1, from coordinate 5,063 downwards.
GCAGGCCGCGGCGATAGGCAATGGCGGCGGCGCAGGTCAGGAACAGCAGGTTGCGGCCGGGCACGAAGGTGTTGGGCAGGCCGCTGTCCTGCATGGCGATGGCGATGTCCGCCGTCATCGCGGTCTGGCCCAGGCCGCCGATCGTCGCTGCCAGATCGACGACGTGATCCTCCCCCAGCCGGTCGGAGGCCAGGGCGTGGCGCACCGGTTCGCGGCACTCCATCTCCACCGCGTGGCGCTGACCGTAGCGGAACCCGATCGTTTCCACGTGCGGATAGCGGGCGAGCGCCCAGGCCAGGCACGTGGCCGAATCCTGTCCGCCGGAGAAAAGCACCAGGGCGGCGTCCCCGGTCTGGCTGTGTTGCATCATCGTGCCCCCGTCATTGTGCCCCTGTCGTCCGGCATCATGTCATCCTATCATCTGTCTTATGGACCTCGATTTCAGCGAAGACGAAATCCAACGCTACTCCCGCCACATCCTGTTGCGGGAGGTTGGCGGCATTGGCCAGGCGAAACTGAAGGCCGCGCGGGTGCTGGTGGTGGGTGCCGGCGGCCTCGGGTCGCCGTTGATGCTGTACCTGGCCGCTGCCGGGATCGGCACCATCGGGGTGGTGGACGACGATGTGGTCGATCTGTCCAACCTGCAACGGCAGGTAGCGCACACCACGGCCCGTATCGGCATGCCGAAGGTGGAATCGGCGGCACAGGCGGCGCAGGCGATCAACCCGGACGTCCGGATCGAACAGCACGCGATGCGGCTGAGTGCCGACACCGCGCTCGACCTGATCGGCCGCTATGACCTGATCTGCGACGGCACCGACAACTTCGCCACGCGCTTCCTGGTCGCGGATGCCTGCGCGTTGGCGAAGAAGACCCTGGTCTCCGCCGCCGTGCTGCGGTTCGAGGGACAGCTGTCCGTGTTCAAGCCGCATGAAGGCGGCCCCTGCTACCGCTGTCTGTATCCCGAACCGCCGCCGCCGGGCGCGGTTCCCACCTGTAGCGAGGCCGGGGTGCTGGGCGCCGTGACGGGTGTGATGGGCACGTTGCAGGCGACCGAAGTGCTGAAGGAAATTCTGGGCATTGGCGAAACCCTCAGTGGCCGGCTGCTGGTCTGGGATGCGCTCGAGTCCCGGTTCCGCACCGTGAAACTGCGTCCTGATCCAGCCTGCGCGCTGTGCGGGCCGGCAGCGACGATTCATGACCTGAGCGCGCATGGCGTGCCGGAAGGGCCGGCCTGTGCCATCTGATCCACTCGGCGTGCTGCTGCTGTCCGGCACGCATGACCGGGCGCATTACGCGTTCGTGGTAGCCTCGGGCGCCGCGGCACTCGGGCGCCGCGTGGTGGTGTTCGCTACCAACGCGGGGTGTCTGGCGCTGTGCCGGGACTGGTCCGGGCTGGTGGACTCCGGCCGCGATGCGGTGATCGAATCCCGTGGCGTGGCGGGGCTGGAGACGTTGCGCGACGCCTGTGGTGAACTCGGCGTCCGGCTGATCGCCTGCGAAGCCGGCCTGCGGGCCGAGGCGCTGGATGCCGGCCTGCTGCTACCTGGAGTAGAGATTGCTGGCATTGCCACCTTCCTGGAGGCGGTTAATGCTGGACAGTTCATCACGATCTGAGTCATCGCCTGTTGCGGGGTTGACCCGACTCGAAGCCGCTTGCAACGGATTGTTCATGCATCGTCCCGCCCGGGTGCTTTTTGCCTTTACCTGGCTGATCGCCGGTTATGTCGGCCCGGCGCTCGGACAGACAGAGTCCCTGCAACTGCCCGATCATCCACGGCATGACCAGCCGGTGAAGCCCCCCTCGGCTGCCCCGAGGACGCCGGTGCACAAGGCCGGGCACACAACGGAACACAAGACGCCGGTTGTGGAGCCCCACCGGGACGTGCACGCCCACAAGGTGGAAACCAAGGCGGCGGAAAGCGCGGGCACGCATGCGGCGAAGTCGCATACCAGTGGGACGCACACCAATGGGACGCGGGCCAACGGGACGCATGCCAGTGGAACGCGAGGCGCGCCGGCCGGGCATGCGGCTGCATCTCCCACGGCGGCCCCCGTGGCACCGCCCGCGGCGCCCGCCGCGGCGCCAGCGGCAACCAAGCCGGCCGCCGTGGCTGCGCCGGCGGTGAAGCCACCCGAAGCGCCCGCCGATGCAGAGAATGCCGAGGCGAAGAAGCTGCCGCGTTTCGTCTCCCTGCGCTCGGACGACGTCAACATGCGGGCCGGGCCCGGCACGCGCTACCGGATCGAGTGGGTCTACAAGCGGCGCGACCTGCCGGTTGAGATCGAGCGGGTATTCGAGGTATGGCGCTGGGTGCGCGATCCCGACGGCATCGAGGGCTGGGTGCATCAGGCAACGTTGATGGGGCGGCGCAGCTTCATCGTTCAGCACGCCGACGCGACGTTGCGGTCGGAGCCGAGCGATACCGGGACGGCGGTGGCGGTGCTGAAAGTGGGGGTGATCGGACGCATCCGGTCGTGCCGAGCTACATCGGCCTGGTGCAATGTGCAGGCGGGATCATATCGGGGGTACCTGCGGCGCGATCAGTTCTGGGGCGTACTGCCCGGTGAGGCAGTCACCCCGTGAACAGCGGCCGCGTCGAACGGTAGTTCACGGTTTTTCACGCTGAAATGGCGGCAGCCAACGCTGAACTACCTCTACGCTGTCTGTCTTTTCCGCCGCCTCATACGCAAAATGCAACCATTCGCTCGGCAGTTCCGAGTTCGGTTGCAGAAGGCGCAGCGCCATGAACGTGATATGCTCCAATGCCCTGATAGCGGAACCGGCCTACTCGGCCGCGAACGCGGGCAACAAGCAGGGCGTTGTCTTCATCGCCAGCGACAATCCCGTCTGCATTGAGAAGATCGCGCCGGTTTGCGATTTCCTGGATCTGCAGGTTCAGCTGGTCACGCCCGACGCCGACATGCCGAGCATGCTGCGGGCGTACCGGCCGATTGCGGTGATCACCGATGTGGATGGGATCGAGCAGGACGGTTTCCATACGATGCAGGTCATTGCCCGGTTCAACCGCAGCCTGCCCATTTTGCTGCTGACGGATGGTGACCCGGTGCTTATGGGTGCAGCGGATGCGGTGCAGGAAATGTGTGGTCTGCGGTCGGTGACATTGACCAGCGCCTTTCCGGCAGCGGGCCAGATTGTCGCGTTCCTGTTCAGCGCCGGACGCAGCGTGGGCTGCATGCGGCTGGTGCCGGTCTGATTTCGGCTTCGGCGCAGGATCGGGCTAGATCGGCCACGGGCTGTCGTGCGACCATCTGTTCCTTTGCCGATGATTTACTGCGGCTGGACTGGATAACGGCGCCGATCCTGCGCTGATTCATTGCTTAAAAGCCGAATTTGCGTCGCCGTGGCGCTGTGCCCGGGGATTGCGCTTCAGCCGTGGGTCGATCGAGTCTAGCGACAGCAACAAACCCCGCCATCATGCGGGTCCTGCGCGCGTTTTCTATTGCAGGTCCGGTGAGGGGCGGGCCGCCTGTGCGGCGGCCGCGCCGGCGGGCAGGATCAGGTGGCTGCGTCCTGTTGGCCCCGCATGCATTGGTGCCGCTTCTTGCGCGCCGTAGTCGCATAGGCGCCGAATGGCCGCTCGGGCCGCGTATTCGGCTCGACGATCGTGTCGTAGTAGGCATCCCACTGTTCGGCGGTCAGCAGGGCGGGATCGGGTGTCACGTCCATCCGGTCCAGCATGTCGTTACTGTAGCTGCTGCGAGGCACCGGCTGCGCCAGCGCCAGCGGGTATCCGGCGCGCAGCCGTACCGGCAAATGGCTGCGGGTGAACCGCATGTTGACGAACAGCGGGCCGAACCAGCGGTCCGTCTCGATGATGCCTTCGAACAGGCAGATGCCGCCGGTGTGGGGCATATTGGCGGGACCACGGATCAGCAGATGCCAGTCGGGCACCGTCTGGGCGATCAGCCCGGTCCACAGCTGCAGCGCCCCAGGCTCGGGCAACGCGGTCAGGAACGGGGGCGAACAGCCCTTCAGGGCGGCTGGCGCGCAGGCATCGAACGCGGCGGCATAGTCGGGAAGCTGGGCGGACGGCAGCAACGGCATCCAGTCCGGCGCCGCGTCGCATCGCCAGAAGATGTCGGCGCCGTCCCACAAAAGCTCCAGGTCGATCGGTGGATACAGCCACCAGCCGAACGCGGTGGCACTGGTCACGGCTTCGCAGTAACGGACCGCCCGCATCGGCAAGGTCCCGCAGGCGGACCGGTCGGCCCGCTCGGGCGCGCGGGCTTCGCTGAACAGCCGATGGAAGCGGACAATCGGTTCACGGGTCGTGCTCATGGACAGGGTTGCCTTGTTCGCGGGGCGGAGGGGATCGGTCTTCACGGGCCAGGGCATGCGGCTGCAGGCCCTGGCCCCGCGCCGGTGTCGTCATCGCCGGTGTCGTCATCGCCGATGCACGACCGGCTGAGACAGCAGCCGCGACGACGCTGCGGTGGTGGCGGACCGGCCAGACAGGTGGCGGCGACGAACCGGCGCGGAAACCTGTTCGTCGCAGCCGTCATCGTTGATTACGCGGCGATGGCGGGACGGAAGCCGCCACCCAGGACGATCTTGCCGGCGTCCTTGGTCTGCGCCGCCGGGCGGAAGCCGCCACCCAGGACGATCTTCCCAGCATCCGTGGTGGTGGCGATGGCGGTGGAAGCGATGGCAGAAAACAGCATTGTGCGAAACTCCTGATCGAGGAACAGCGTCAGACGGAAAAAGGGCGGCCGCGTGAGGCGACCGCCCTGGATAAACCAACCGCATCCGCAACAGTCTCAGGCCCGCTTCCGGCGCTGCAAGCCCCATGGACTGAACGGCATGGCCGCCGCGGTCGGTGTGACCGCGGCGCACGTCGTTCAAGCCATATCAACGGCCCAGGCACCGACCGACAGCCGGCGCCTCAGACCGTTGATAGAAAACGAAAATTCCAGAAACCGAAGGGAAAGCACGCCTGACGGTATGTTTCGCCAGACGTCCGAGCCGTGGATGCAACTATCCCGTTGACATCCGAAGGGTTACGGGAATGTCAGCCCATCGTCAAGACATAATTTCCTAT
>DAICYU010000249.1 GCA_027311485.1 Acetobacteraceae bacterium | reverse complement strand
CGGGACCATGCCGGCCGCCTGACGGAAAATCGCGATTGATGACAGGCTTGACTCGTTCCCCTGGCCGCCGACATCAACCGCAGCTTCGTGGTTGACGATGGATGCCTGGTATTTTTCGGCCTGAGCCTGACAGCATTGACCTGCGCGCCCGTCTCTCGGCCATCCCGCGCGGCGGGCTTCCTTTGCAGCAGCCGGTTAGCGTTTACTGGAACCGGCAGCAGGTCCCGTTTATCGAGGCCGCCACCGACCACGACCTGGCCGTTGCGCTGGGCGTAGTGCATCTGCATCTGCGATGGGCGCAGCTGGAGCTGATGCGGCACGTGGTGCATGGGCGTCTGTCGGCACTGATCGGCCCGTTCGGGCTGGGAATGGACCGCATGCTGCGCACGCTGGACCTGCCCAAGGCCGTACCCGCCATCGCAGCCGCCCTGCCGGATGATACCCGGGCCTGGATCGAGGCATTTGTTGCTGGCATGAACCATGCCGTGAGGCACCTGCCGGCCTTGCCAGCGGAATTTCGGCTGCTGGGACTGACCCGCGCACCCTGGACCCTTGCGGACGTGCTGGCGCTGACACGCCTGGCGGCTTTCGACGTGACCTGGATGGTCTGGCTGGCGTTGCTGCCCGGGCGGACGCTGGAACCGGTCACCGCGCTGTGGCGGCGCCTGCTAGGCGAGGATGCGACGTTCGACATCGGCGACGCTCGGGAAGGCCATGGCACCGCCGGCCGCCTGCATGCGGCGCTGCTGCGCTTTGCGCGGGTTGGCAGCAATTCCTGGACCGTGGCCCCGTCGCGCAGCGCGTCCGGCGCCGCCTGGATGGCGAACGACACGCACCTGTCGCCGCTGCTGCCCAATCTGTGGCTGATCGCCGGCTATCGCTCCCCATCCCATCACGCCGCCGGGTTGATGGTGCCGGGGGTGCCGGCGATCCTGGTGGGGCGCAATCCCTGGATTGCCTGGGGCGGCACCAACCTGCATGCCGCGAGCAGCGACCTGTTCGATATCGCCGACCTGCCGGACAGCGCCATCACGACGCGGGTGGAGCGGATCAAGGTGCGCGGGATGGGCGAGCGCACGATGACCGTGCGCGACAGTGCCTATGGCCCGATCATTTCGGACCTGCCGCGCCTGCGCAAGCGCGGCGGACGATTTGCCCTGCGCTGGATGGGGCATCGGCCGAGCGATGAGATTACGGGGTTGCTTGGGATGAACCGGGCGCGGGACTGGGATTCGTTTCGCGCCGCGCTGAACCTGATCGGGGTGCCCGGCCAGAATATCCTGTTCGCGGGCGCCGATGGCCGGATCGCCAAGGCGATGGCGGCGCATTTGCCGCTGCGTCCGCCATCGCCGACCCTGTCGCCGCTGCTGCCGCGCGAAGCCGCCGTGGCGTGGGAGACGACGCTGCGGTCCGAGGACCTGCCCATGGTGGTTGATCCGCCGGAGGGGTTCGTGGCGTCGGCCAACAACCGGCCTCCGGCGAGCGATGCGCTGGTTGGGTATTTCTTCTCCTCCGATCAGCGGATCGAGCGGATCAGCGCCCTGCTGGCGGCCGAACCGAAGGTGGATTTCGGCCTGCTGGCCCGCATGCAGCGCGACTCCTTCGTTCCCACCGCGCTGCCAATGCGGGACCGGTTGGTGCAGTTGCTGAGGGCGCAGCGGCGGGCGGCGGCCACCCACCTGGCCGAGCAACTGCAAGGCTGGGATGGTCACTACGCGGCCGATACGGTGCAGCCGCTGATCTATGAGGTGCTGCTGTATCATCTGGGGCTGGCGCTGCGCGGCAAGCGCATGCTGCGGCTTTATTCGTCAGTCTGGAACACGCGCGGCCTGCTGGCGCACGACCTGGAAACCACGGCGCCGACGCGGCTGGAACAGGCCATGCGGCGTGCGGTGCCGCATGCCACCCGGGCGGTGCGGCGCTTCCACACCTGGGGCGCGATGCACCGGCTGGAGCCGCGGCACGTGATGGCTGGCATCCCGCTGCTGGGCCGGTTCTATCGGTTCGGTGACTGGGGCGCCAACGGCGGCAGCGATACGGTGATGAAGACGGCGCACGGCCTGACGACACGCCGCCACCACGCGACGCTCGCCTCCACCGCTCGGCATTTGTCCGATATGTCCGACATGGACCGGAACTGGTTCGTGCTGCTGGGCGGGCAGGACGGCTGGATCGGCAGCACGACGCTGGTTGACCAGACGGTGTTGTGGCGGCAGGGTGAATACGTTCAGGTGCCGTTGCGCACCGAAACGATCGCCCGCACCTTTCCGCATCGGATGGAGCTGCATCCGTGAGATGATGGACGCCACGCCCCTGCTTCGCGCCTACGCCCGACGGCGTCTGAAGCGGCTCGCGGCTGAACACCCCGCCCAGGCGCAGACACGGCAGTTGCAAAGGCTGCTGCGGTCCGCGCGTGGCACGGCGTTCGGTGCCGCGCACGGCTTTGGCCGCATGACGGGCGTGGCCGACTTCCAGGCCAACGTGCCGCTGCGCCGCTATGAGGATTTCTGGCGGGAGTGGTGGCAGCCGTCGTTCCCGACGGTGAGGAACGCGACGTGGCCCGGAACGATCCCGTACTTTGCCGCGACATCCGGCACCACGACCGGGAATACCAAGTACATCCCGGTGTCCCGCCAGATGATGGCATCGAACCGGTCCGCCGCGCTGGATATCCTGGTGCATCACCTCGCCGTTCGTCCGGACAGCCGCATCCTGGCCGGGCGCAGCTTCATGCTGGGCGGCAGCACCGACCTGGTGCGTCAAGCCCCCGGTATATACAGCGGCGACCTCTCCGGCATTGCCGCCAACGCCGTACCGCGATGGGCTCAGCCTCGCTACTTTCCACCGCGCGCGCTGGCCTTGATCGCTGACTGGGACCGCAAGACCGATCTGCTGGCGGAATTGTCGCTGCGCACCGACATACGGTGCATCAGTGGCACTCCAAGCTGGGTGCTGCCGTTTTTCGGCAAGCTGGCGGCGCTGCGGCCGGACCGGCCGGCGCGCAGCCAAAGCTGGTATCCCAACCTGGAGCTGTTCATCCACGGCGGCATCAATTTCGCCCCCTATCGGGCGCAGTTCCAGGACATCTTCGCCGGCAGCCATGTCGATATGCGAGAAGTCTATCCGGCGAGCGAAGGCTTCATTGCGATCGCCGACGGCGCCTATGGCGAAGGGCTGCGGCTAATCCTGGATAACGGGTTATTCCTGGAATTCGTTCCGGTTGAGGAGATCGGCTCCGCCGCGCCGACTCGGCATTGGGTGGCCAACGTGCAGCGAGACGTCAACTACGCGGTGGTGGTGTCCAGCAATGCCGGACTGTGGGCCTATGTGCTTGGCGATACGGTGCGCTTCGTCGATCTGCAGCCGCCAAGGGTGCTGATCACCGGGCGGCTGTCCTACAGCCTGTCCGCCTTCGGGGAGCATCTGATCGGCGAGGAAATCGAGGCTGCCATCCAGCAGGCGGCCCGGTGGGTGGGTGCGCGGGTGATGGAGTCGACCGTTGCGCCTGTGTACCCGGCCGAACCGCAGGCGCCGGGTGGTCATCATTTCGTAATTGAACCGTCCGTGGTTGCCGGCGCAACCGACTGGGCCGGATTCGCCAGCGTCCTGGACCGTGCCCTGGCGGTGGAGAACGCGGATTATGCGGCGCATCGGGTCGGCATGCGGGCGCCGACACTCACGGTGGTTGCGCCAGGCACATTCGCCGCCTGGATGCGGCATCGGGGCAAGGCGGGCGGCCAGAACAAGGTGCCGCGGGTGATCAACGATGAGGCGCTGTTCGCCGACCTGCGCGCATTCGTGACGGAACCAGGACGGACCCTGGCATGCGTCAACGGGTGAGCACCGCAACCCGGCATTTGCGGCTCGCCTCCGACGTGACCCGGATCAGCCGCCACCGCGGCGCACGACCGGGCCGGACAGGCCCAGCGTGGTCGTCACCACCGCCAGATGGGTCAGCGCCTGCGGGAAGTTGCCGGACAGAAAGTTGCCGCGCAGGTCGTATTCCTCGGACAGCAGGCCAACATCGTTGCGCACGCTCAGCATGCGGTCCAGCACGTCGCGGGCTTCCTGGTGCCGTCCCTGCAATTGCCGGCAATCGGCCAGCCAGCAGGAGCAGGCGAGGAACGCGCCTTCCGGCTGTCCCGGCGGCGGACTTTTGCGACGCACCAGCCCGTCCTGCATCAGTTCACGTTCAATGGCGCTGATGGTGTTGGCGATGCGGGGGTCATCGACCCGAAGGAAATTCACCAGCGGCATCAACAGCAGGCTGGCATCGAGCTGCTCCCCGCCATAGTACTGGACGAAACTGCCGAGGCCGGTGTGATAGCCTTCCTCACATACGTCACGATGGATGCGGGCCCGGGTGGCCTGCAGGCGGCGCTGCATGTCGGGGTCGATATGGCCCATCAGCTCCCGGTGCTGCAGAACGCGGTCGATGCCGACCCAGGCCATGACCTTGGAGTAGGTGTACTGGCGCGGTTCGCCGCGGGATTCCCAGATGCCCTGCCCCATGTCCTGCCAGATCGCCTCGATCCGTTCGGCGATGGCGCGGGCGACGTGCCGTTCCTGTTCAGACACGTCCAGGCCGACGCGGACGCACAGGCCCAATGTATCCAGCACTTCGCCCATGACATCGATCTGCCGCTGGGCGGCGGCGGCGTTGCCGACGCGAACGGGGCGAGCGTAGCGGTAGCCAGGCAGCCAGTCCACGTCCCATTCATTGACGTGGCGGGAGCCATCAACGCGATACAGGATGCGCAACTCGGACGGCGTACCGGCCAGCGCGCGCAGAATCCAGTCCCGCCATTCCTGCGCTTCCTGATGGTAGCCGGCATTCAGCAGGGCGCTGACGGTGAAGGTTGCATCCCGCAGCCAGCAATAGCGATAGTCCCAGTTGTTCTTGCCGCCGGGGGTTTCCGGCAAGGAGGTGGTGGGCGCCGCCACCAGGCCGCCGCTAGGGGCGTAGATCAGCGCACGCAGGGTCAGCAGCGACCGGCGTGTTGCGTCTGGCCACAGGGTGGGCTTGTCGAAGCGGCCGATCCAGTCCCGCCAGTCGCGTTGCGTATCCGCCAGGGCCCCCGGAACGTCGAGCGGCGCCGGCGCGTCCCGGCAGGCGTCGCCGTATTGCAGGGTAAAGACAAGGCGCTGGCCGGCCGAGACGATGAAGGCGGCGTCGGCCCCGCCGTGACGGGCCTGACACGGCACCGGACCGCGCAGCACGATCTGATCAGGGCCGATACGGGCGCGGAAGCCATCCGCGGTTGTTTCGGTCCAGGGTGGGATCTTGCCGTAGTCGAAGCGCAGCCGCAGATCGAGCTGCATCGCGGTCTGGCCGCGCAGACCTTCGACGATCCGCACAACCGCGGTGCCCGTGTCGCGGCATGGCATGAAATCAATGATGCGGACGGCGGAATCGGCGGTTTCGAAATCGGTTTCCAGAACCAGCGTATCGGTCTGGTAACGCCGGGTGACGCGGGCCGGTTGGTCCGGGCCGATCAGCCAGCGCCCGTTCGCCGCGGTTCCCAGCAGCGCCGCAAAGCAGGCATCGCTGTCGAAGCGAGGCCAGCACAGCCAGTCGATCGACCCGTTCCGGCCGACCAGCGCCGCGGTGTGCCGGTCGCCGATCATGGCATAGTCCTCAAGCGGCGCGGTCATGCGGCTTCATCCCTTTCATTACGCAAGGCGGGTTACCAAAAGCGGGCTTCGCCGGTCTGGATTTCGGTGCGCGACACGGTCAGCGGGTCCGCCTTCCCGACCGGCTGACACCAGCTGCGCGCGGTCATGTCGCGTAGAGTCGATATCGTATCGTCCGGCTGTAGGTTTCGCCCGGGCGCAGGATGGTCGAGGGAAAGTTCGGATGATGCGGCGCGTCGGGATAGCCTTGCGGCTCCAGCGCCAGCCCGGCGGACTGGCGGTAGATCACGCCGCCATGGCCGGCAACCGAACCGTTCAGTTTGTTGCCCGTGTACAACTGGATACTTGGCTGATCGGTATGAACCTCCAGGATGCGGCCGCTTTCGGGGTCGCGGACCCGCGCGGCCAGGGCCGGCACATCGGATGGGCGCAGGACGAAGCACTGGTCGTATCCGGTACCGAAGATCAGTTGCTCATCCACATGGCGGATGCGGGCGCCAACCGCGATGGGGCGGCGGAAGTCGAACGACGTGCCCTCGACGGCGCGGATTTCGCCAGTGGGGATTTGCGCCTTGTCGGTGGGCAGGAATGCGTCGGAGGCGAGCATCACCTCATGCGCCATGACATCGCCCGTTTCGGCGCCGGCCAGATTGAAGTACGGATGCGCGCTCAGGCTGATGACGGTCGGCTTGGTCGTCGTGGCCTGGAATTCCAGCCACAGCGATTCATTCTCCAGCCGGTATGTCGCCACGGCCGTGACTTCGCCGGGGAAGCCCTGATCACCGTCCGGACTGACGTATGTCAGGATCAGTGACGGATGCGGACCCGATG
>DAICYU010000248.1 GCA_027311485.1 Acetobacteraceae bacterium | reverse complement strand
CCACGACATGGACGAACCGCTCCATGTAGCGCGCCTGCGGGATGGCGGTCGAGACAACCTCAAGGCCGGCGTTCAGGCAGTGGTAGAAGCGCAGGGGATCAATGTAGCGCGTCAGCTCCGCATCCGCGACATAGGGCGCCACGGTCAGGCGATAGCGGCGCAGGATGCCGGGTAGATCGTCGGTTGAGTAGGGACCATGATACAGCACATTGTCATGGCGGTCGACGAGTTGGCGGACGCGGCTGGCGGTGATGTCGTCGGTGGATCGTGTCCATCCATGCAGATGGAACCTCAGGTCGCCGCTCAGCGATGCCAAGTTGGACAGGAAGTCGAAGTCGAAGCGTTCATCGAAGCTGGCGATGACCAGTACATCGTTCCAGCCGGCACTACTTAGATCGAGCGGCATCAGGTGCGATGCGTTGCCCAGGTGCTGCGAGCGTGGAAACAAACTCTGCAATGTCGGCGCGGCGTGCACCACGGCGTCGGACACGCGGCACAATGTGGATACGATCGCCTGTTCGCGCAGCCGTTTCAGCCCGTGATTATGATAGCGCAGATCGTCGTGCATATCGAAGACCCAGATCCCCGGCGGGGCGATGCGCTGCAACGCCAGGCTCAGTCCGGGAAAGTAGGTGTTCGTGCTATTCAGATAAATATTGATCCTGTCGTCTCGCGGCAGGGTCCGCATGAAGCGCAGCAGGCCGGTGACCGTCATCTCCCGCGCCGGGTCCGCCTGGTCCGGTCCGCTGACCAGCGGATGCCGGCGCAGCCAGATCGAGTACGCATCGCCGCGCTGCTGCAGCGCTTCGACCAGCGGCACGCGGAAATCGTGCCGCGGATCGCGGCAGGTCAGGACGAAGAACCGGTAGGGGCTTTGAAAGGCAGCGGAATCAGGCGACACGCAGGCGCCTATTGGTAATCATCTCAAAGTAAACCTTCAGCTGCCGCAGCGACGGCGGGCACAGGATGGCGACGATCGGGACGGCAATGTCCCACGGGCCCAGGTCACGCCAGAACAGGCCGATGGCCACGGCCGCCCACCACAGCGCGGACATGCCGTATTGCGGCGATCCCACCACCCGCGCGACCGAAGCGTGAATGACCGGATAGCTCAGCAGAGCCACCGCCTCGGCATAGCCATACCCGACCAGGCCATAGCGACCGACCATGAACCACGCCGCGCCGGCGAACAGCACGATGTGGACGATGTGGAACCAGGAGACGTCCCAGTTGCGCCGCAGCACATACAGGATGGAGGAGTGGATGTTGAACTGCGCGTTGGTCAGGTAGCTGAGCGCCAGGAACGGGTACACGGTCATGACCGGTTCCCAGCGCTTGCCGAACACCAGTGACAGTAGGAAACCGCCGAACCAGCTGAAGCCGATCAGGACAGGGCCGAGTGCCAGCGTCTGCAGGCGCATGCCGTCTGTGGCGGCGGCGACCAGCTTGGCCGGCTGGTCCTGCACTTTGGCCAGCACCGCGACCGAGAGGCGGTAGGCGACTGTCTTGGTGAAGGACAGCAGTTCCAACATGCGGATCGCCAGGCCGATCTGCCCGACCGCCTCAGCCGGCAGGAAGTGGCCGACGATCACTGGATTGACCAAGCCGCGCAACTGCCAGAGCCAGTCGGACGCGGCGTAGCCGAACGTGTAGGACAGCATGGACCGGATAATGGTGCGGTCCCAGGCCAGCCTCGGGCGATAGCGCGCGGCCACGTGGAAGGCGATACAAAGAAGCAGTTGCTGCAGCGTGTAGCCGGTGACCAGCGACCAGACGCCAAAACCCATGAAAACCAGGGGCAGGGCGGAGCCGTAGTACAGCAACTGGCCGGCGGTCTCGATCATGGCGATGCGGCGGAAATCCAGCGTTCGCTCCAGCTTCGCGCTGGCCGCTACCGTGAATGTCTGCAGCACCACGGACAGCATCAGCACCGATAGCAGGCGGCCCAGTCCGGGCATCGGTATCCAGGTGGTGATCAGCCCCATGCCGCCTTCGATGCACAGCACCAGGAAGCAGGCCGAAATCAGCAGGAGTGTGGTGGCGGTATCGTAGGTATGTTTGGACGGCGCGTCGGCGGCGCGGACGAGGTAAACGCCAATCCCCGCCTGACCCAAATTCTGCGCATACATACAGATGCCGAGCGCGGCGACATAGGGGCCGTATGCGGCGGGGCCGATGATGCGGGTGATCACCAGCAGGCCGACCAGACTGAGCGCCATGGAAACCAGTTGGCGGCCCATCAGCATGGCGCCGCCGTGAAAGACTTTTCCCCTCAGGCTGTCGGCGGGCTTGGCGGCGACGGCGATCACGGGGCCGTCGGCGGCTTCATCGGGCATCAATCACCTGGCGAAAGGGGTGCCGCAAACGCGGGACACGCCGCGTTGACGGCGGCCCGTATGTCGAGACTTTCGGCCGGCTGGGCAAGCAAGGATCGCCTGCTCAGGCCCCGAAGACGATCAAACAGTGGTTAGGATACCCCATCGGCGCCGCATATGTTGCTTATTTTTATCGAATCGCGCGGGATTCCCGCGCAACGGCGCGATCCGGTATGCCGGGTCGGCAGCGTGGAAATTCCAACTGGCGGCAACCGGAGGCATGCTTAAATGGGCGGAATGAGTGCTCATTCCCGTTCCCCTGTTATCGTCTGGTTCCGCGATGATCTGCGTCTCGCCGATCACGTCGCATTGCATGACGCGGTTGAGACCGGGCAGCCGGTGATCCCGCTGTTCGTCCTGGACCAGAATGCCGCTGGTCGGTGGGCGCCCGGGGCGGCGACGCTGTGGTGGCTTCACCATAGCCTGGCCGCGCTGCGGCAATCGCTGGCCGAGCGTGGCGCCGGCCTGGTGCTGCGGCGTGGCGACAGCGTGGCCATCATCACCGCGCTGGTTGAAGCGGCCGGCGCCACCGCGGTGTTCACCGCCGGTTCGGCCGACCCGTTTGCTCGGCGCATCGACCAGGCCGCTGCCGCGGCATTGGAGCGGACCGGCTGCCGGCTACACCGCAAGCGCACCACGTCGCTGTTCCACCCGGATTCCATCAGGACCAAGGCCGGCGGCGCCTATACAGTCTACACGCCGTTCGCCAATGCCTGCCTCGCCCTTGGCGGACCGAAGGCGCCGTTGCCAGCACCGCGTACCATCCCCGGAGGCGCCCTGCCGGAGAGCGAAACGCTGGAGGACTGGGGGTTGTTGCCGACGAAACCGGACTGGGCCGGTGGGTTGCGGGCGCAATGGACGCCCGGTGAGGCGGGGGCATTGGAGCGGGCCGAGGCGTTTCTGCAGGACGGGCTGAACAGCTATGCCCTGGCGCGTGACCGGCCCAGCGACGACGGAACCTCCATGCTGTCACCGCATCTGCACTTTGGTGAGATATCCGCCCCGACGCTTTGGCACATGGCGCACCGGCAGCCGCGGAGCAACAGCCGTGATGTGCTGATCCGGGAGTTGCTGTGGCGGGAGTTCTGCAACAACCTGCTGTGGCATCACCCCGAGCTGCCGGATTCGCCGCTGCGGGTGGAGTTTGCCCGCATGCCGTGGCGCGACGATCCGTCCGCGTTGCGCGCCTGGCAACGCGGACAGACCGGCGTGCCGATCGTCGATGCCGGCATGCGGCAGCTTTGGCAGACCGGATGGATGCACAACCGGGTGCGCATGATCGTCGCCAGCTTCCTGGTCAAACATCTGATGATCCGCTGGCAGGATGGCGAGGCCTGGTTCTGGGATACGCTGGTCGATGCCGACCTGGCGAACAATTCCGGCAACTGGCAGTGGGTGGCGGGCTGCGGCGCCGATGCCGCGCCGTATTTCCGCGTGTTCAATCCGGTCCTGCAAGGCCGGAAGTTCGATGCGGACGGCGACTATGTTCGTCGCTTCGTGCCGGAATTGGCACGAATGGCTGCTCGTTACATCCATGCGCCGTGGGAAGCACCGCCCTCGGCCCTCGCGGCGGCCGGTGTCCGCCTGGGCGGGACTTACCCGCACCCGATTATTGATCTGGGGGCGGGCCGGACACGGGCGTTGGCAGCGTATGAACACATTCGCGCAAGCACATGAAAAATTAGCCAGTTGCCTAGGATGGAGCCTCGGGGCTCCCTATCTGCACTGACAGTGAAATGACCGGCTCTGCGATTCCTCCTGGCGCAAAAATTCGGGTCGTCGGCGATGTGCATGGCGACGCAGTCGGGTTCGCTTATGCAACGGCAACCGACCGGTTCATCATCCAACTCGGCGATCTGTCCGACCATGGGCCTGACAGCGCCGCGACGTTGCGGATGATGTTCGATCTGGTGGAGAGCGGGCGCGGGCTGTTCATCCTGGGCAACCATGACCTGAAGCTGGGCCGGGCGCTGGCCGGGGAGAACGTGCGGATCGAGCCGGTGGTGCAGGCAACGATCGATCAGCTGGACGACATAACCCGCCAGCGCGCCCGACGCCTGATCGCCGAGGCGCCGGCCTGGGTGCGGCATGAGCGGACCTTGTTCGTGCATGGCGGCTTCCATACCGCGATGCTGGAAATGCCACCGCCGCCGCACGGGCTGGAACGGCCCAAAGGCGCGATGGCGCGGGCGTTGTACGGGGAACCGACCGGGCGGATGCAGCCGGACGGCTATCCCGAGCGCAGCCTGCGTTGGGTGGACCGGATCCCGGCCGGGCTGACCGTTTACTGCGGGCATGACCGGCGGAGCAGCGACGGGCGCCCCTATGTCCGGCACGGCGCCCTGGGCGGCGTCGCGGTATTCCTGGACACCGGCGCGGGGAAGGGCGGGCACCTGTCCTGGATCGATCTACCTTGAATGGCAGGATGCCCGCGCCACCGGGGCCGGCAGATGCGTGCCCGATCGCGCACCCCGCCGATACCTGACCGACACAGGTTCGAGCCGCATCCCGGTCTAGGTGTCGTGGTAAGATGCCATGGTGGGGTCGGTGCTTCAAACGACGCGCCGAGCGGCAGCGGCAGCCGGCCAGATCGGCACGATGCGATCCGCCATCTCCAGCGTGGAGCGGCGATGGGCAACGATCACGCGGGTTGTGGCAAGCGCCCGGATCGCATCATTGATGGACCGTTCATTCTCCTCATCCAGATGGCTGGTCGCCTCGTCCAGCAGCAGGATCCGCGGCCCGCGGTACAAGGCGCGGGCCAACACCACGCGCTGCATCTGGCCCCCGGACAGCGAATTCCCCATGTCACCGACCAGGGTTTCATAGCCCATCGGCATGCGCAGGATCTCGTCATGGATCGCCGCCAGCCCGGCCATGTGCTCTACGCGGTCGAAATCCGGCGAAGGGCTGAAACCGGCGATATTCTCGGCAATCGAGCCAGCAAAGAGCCGGTCATCCTGCAAGACGCAGCCGATCTGGGCGCGATACGCCTCCAACCCGACTGCCGAAAGCGGCACGCCATCGAGTTGCACCACGCCCTCTGTCGGCTGGATCAGGCCGGACAGGATCTTCAGCAGCGTGGTTTTCCCGGCACCTGACGGGCCGGCGATGGCCACGCATTCGCCAGCCCTGACATCCAGGTCGAAGCCGGCCAGCACCGCCGCTTCGCCGTCGCCATAGCGGAAGCCGATTCCCTGCGCCCGGATCGCGGCCGGCCGGACGATGCCGAAACGCGCCGGTTCCATCCGGAACGGCTCTGCCGGTTCCGGCGCCGCGAGCGCGATGTCGGCGATCCGCTCCCCATGCACCGACAGCATGCCCAGCCGTACCACGGTATCCATGCACTGCGTCACCCGGCGTGAGAACTGGTCCTTGTAGGCCAGGAATGCCACGAGCATGCCAACGGTCAGCGCCCCGTCCAGTACCGCGCGTGCCGCCAAGAAGATGATGACGACGCGATCCAGCCCGAGCAGCAGCCCGTTGACCGTGCTGAAGATCAGGTCGATGCGCTGCACGCGCAAACCGGCGCCCACACGGTCGGCAAGAAAGTTGTTCCACACGCCCTGTCGGCGTTGGCCGATGGCCAGCGCCTTTATGCTCGGCATGCCGCGCACGGACTCGATGAAGTGCGAGTTCTCCAGCGCGGCATAGACGATCGCTTCCTCGTTGGCGCGGCGGTAGAGCCAATAGCCCAAGCTGCGGGCCAGACCGTAGATGGTGGTGGATGCAACGGCCAACAACGCGAGCCATGGCGCATAGAGCCACATCATCAGCACCAGCGCGAACGTCATGACGCCGTCCACGAGTCCGGAAACGGCGGTCATGTTCAGCGTCTGCTGGATCGCGTCGATCGAACCGAAGCGGGAGACGATATCGCCCACGTGCCGCTGCTCGAAGAACCCCAACGGCAGGCGCATCAGGTGGCGGAACAGACTCATTTTCCATTGCAGCGTCAGGCTGGCGCCCGCCGCCATGATCGCCCAGGACCGCACGAAGTCGACGAACCCCCGGAACAGGACCAGCAGCCCAAGCCCGAGCGCCACCAGCATCAGCGCGAACGTCATGACGCCGTCCACGAGTCCGGAAACGGCGGTCAT